>NZ_JBQKLL010000005.1:0-157578 GCF_052116245.1 Blautia sp. Sow4_E7 | reverse complement strand
TGGTCTGAAGAACTGCCGGATCACTGTCGAAAAACTAAATCAAGGTAAAGCTCCATGCCAGCCTTTGGGCTGGCATATCTTTTTGGGGAGGACCAGTTATTTACCATATACTTTTATACCTGGAATGCCGCACCTCGTCTAGAGAAATATCTGCATTTGAATTGCTCCCGAAAAAAAGAGCATATGCCAAAATGATTTCTCACTTTAACACACGCCCTTGATTTTTTCTTTATATTTATTTCTTCTCACATCTTCTCAAACATATAATCATAATAAACTTCCCGTGCCGCACGCTGGTATTTCCTGGAAATAGGAATCTCATGGGACTGGACTACGAACTTGCTGGCGTCCATTTTTTCCACAAAGTACATGCTGATGATGTAGCTCTGGTGACACCGGAAAAACAGTTTGCCAGGGAGCTGCTGTTCCAGCTCGTCCAGCTTGGCGTAGCTTTCCATGCTTTCGCCGTCCTCCATGTGAAGGATCACCTTTCGGTTGGCGCTTTCCACATAGAGAATGTTGCGGCAGTAAACACGGCGGTAGCTGCCGCCTGCTTCTTTCAGCATAAGGGAAGCCCGCCGCTCCATATTTGGCTTTTGCCAGAAAAAGGTGATGCAGTTATGAAGCTCGCTTACATCAAATGGATACAGAAGATACCCGGTAGCAAACACGGAAAAGGCCTCCGCGTAATATCTCTGAGAATCTGTGATGAAACAGATCATCACTTTGCGGTTCCGGGCGCGGATGTTTGCTGCCAGCTTCAGACCATCCCCTTCGTGACGGATGGTGGTGTTCAAAATCAGAATATCAAAAGAAGAAGCGTCTTCGTTTAGATTTTCCAGATAGTCATATTCATTTGTAAATTCACTCACCTGAATATCCAGATTCGCACCCATAAGGCCAGCGCGGATATATTCTCTGTGTTCTTTTGACTTTTCCACAATTGCTGCCCGCAGCATGATACGTTATCCCCCGTAATCCACAAAATTTATATCATCAATACCCAGCCGCTGCCCCCGCAGCTGCAGATGTATCTGCCGGAAGTCCGCTGTCCGCTTTTCCGCCCTGCATGGTCTCGTAAAAAGTAGCTGTGATGCCTACATTCACGCTTCCAGTCTCTAGATTGTCATCCCCTGCCACGAACCGGAGATCACTTACAATACATCTCCATTCCCCTGTGCAAAGGCTGTTCACCAAATCAGCTGCCTTATTATAATCCGAAGCGGAAAAAGTCAGGCTGAAGGAACGGCGGATCAGGTCTCCGTCCCTTGTCACATCACTGAAACTGATATCGTATGTATTGGCATCCTGAAGAAGCTGGTTCAGCTCGTCCAGTTCTGCCTTGGAATTGTTGTAGCTTCCCATTTTTCCCAGGTCTGTGCCCTGCTCGATGGAGTCCAGCTCGCTCTGCATTCTGGACAAGGAAGCCGCCTTTGTCTGAAGAAGCATCATCTCGGTACTCAGCTCCTCCTGCTGGCTTTTCGCCTCATTAATGGCTGTCCGGATGGGCTGGTCTACTACCAGATAATAACCCACCGCCAGAAGGATCAAGGTCAGCACCAGGAGCATAATTTTTTCTCTTACAGTAAAATCACGGCTCATTATCTTCATTACTGTGCCCCTCCTTCTGTACCATTTCCAGCAACAGTACCATCCCCGGCGACTGTGCCATCTCCAGCGACCGTTCCATCCCCGGCAACCGCACCATCCGTTCCCTCAGCACCATTCTGCACTGTCAGCGGATCCAGCAGATAAATCACGATCTGTCCCGTAACCTTATCCGCAGCTGCCTCCGTCTCCGTGTTTCCATCGGTAACTGCAGTCATCACATTACAATAATCCACGATCGGCTCCTGCTCCAGTTCCTGGACCAGGCTGTTAATATCGGAAAGATTTTCTCCTGTCACCGGCAAAGACAGCTGATTTCCGCTTACACTCCAGCTGCTTACCATCACCTTCGGGAAAATAATATCCGTCATCAGCTTCAAAACCTCCGGACGGTTCAGAAAACTAAGCTCGTCCCCTGTCAGGCCCTGATATGTATAATGCGCATACGTCTCCTGCAGATCTCCAAAGCTGTCGATATATGCCGTGATATCATCTACCTGCTGCTGCATCTGGGAAACAGCGCTCTGGGCCTCGCTCATCTGCACCAGCCGGTCTGCAACTGCCACTTTTCCGATCACTCCGGCCACCATAACAATGCCGCCGATTGCCGGAACCGCAACCCAATAATGCTTTTTCTTCTGCCCTGCAAGTGCCAGGTTGATCTGCTTCTTCGGTGCCTTCGCAGTACGTCCAAGTGCTGTACCAGCTGCGAGCATCCAGAGAGACGGTGCCTCCGAAACGCGACCTCCGCCCAGTCCGTCCATGAGCTCACTGGCATCATGAATGGTCACGTCCAGATTCTCCTTCAGGCTCTCCCGCATACTCTCAATGGATGCACCGCCGCCACAGATGTAAATATCCTCCAGGCGGCTGTCCGGATTACTGAACTGATAGAAATTCAGCGCTCTCATCAGCTCTACACTAATCTGGGAAAAAGCATCCTGGCATATCTCGCTGTTCCCACAGTCCTCATGATTGGTCAAAAGCCAGGTATGCGCCAGATGAATGTCAATATGCAGGCTGTCTGCAAGCAGCTCTTCCACCTGCTCCATGCCCCGCTCGATAATACGGGTAACCTGGTGCCGGTCTCCTTTGAAGATCAGAAGACGGCTGGAGGTACTTCCCAGATCCAGGATTCCGTATTCTTTGTCTTTGTCAGATTCCTCCTTCAATTTATAATGAAGAAGGTTCTCGCAGGCAGAAACCTCCGGTGCTGCAAAAGTAAGCTTCAGGCCAGCCTTTCTTGCCATAAGGCGAAGGTCATCTATGGCCTCAAGAGGGGCTGCTGCAGCAAGGAGCTCCATCTCGCCCCGCCTCTCTTCGGAATCCTCAGCCTTCTCATCCGGCTTTTCTTCGCCCTTTTTCTTCTTAGGCTGCTTTTTCGGCTTCTTCGCCTTCGGCATCTCCTCCCCGGAACCCCAGGAATAGTCGAACACATATTTTTTCAGTTCATCTGTAATATAATCACGGAATTCATAGGGAAGATTATAAACCAGCTGATCTGCCGTCATCTCCGGCATGGTCACATTTCTAAGAAAGCAGATTCCTGAAGACACCACAACAGCCGCTTCTTTGCAGCGGATCTTGTTTTCCCTCATGGTTTTGCGGATAAGTTCTCCTGTGGTCTCTACAGAAACGATCCTGCCTTCCTTCAAAAGGCCCTCCGGCATCTGCACAGAAACCGCCTTCTGAATGGTTTCTCCTTTCATGAGCACCAGTTTCAGCTGATCCTTACCTATATCAATTCCAAGACATGATTTTGCCATATTTTTCCTCTCTCTATGTCTCTATCTTGTTTCATTCTTTTTAGACAGGCAAAACTCCCACTGCGTTTTTCGTTTCCGCAAGCTTTCTGCCCTTGCACTTCCTAATTCACAGCAGTCCCATGTACCAGTTCACCAGTCCGTCCCCGTACAAAAGCATGGCATAAAAAGCCAGCGCAATGGCCGGACCGAAGGGAATCTGAGGTCCGTTTCCCTCTTTTCCCCGCTTCTGTACCAGGCCTGTAATAAGGCCGAGAATGCAGGAGAAAAACAGGGCAAACAGAGACGCTGCCACTCCCAGGTAAAGACCCATTACCACGAAAAGCTTCAGATCGCCGCCTCCCATGGACTCTTTTCCAAGGATTTTATCAAAAAGCAGGACCAGAGCAAGAAGAACTGCTCCGTAGCCCACTCCCGAAAGCACATGATACAGTACATCCATTCCACTCATTCCCACAAACGGGATTGCCGCGAACCAGGCGATCACCGGGATCAGCACGCATCCGTTGGGGATCTCGAAGATTTCCAGATCCACCAGGGAAAGACAGAACAGACAGCAGGCCAGCACCATATTGCGCACGAATTCCGGGGAAAGGTCGAACCGAAGAAGGGTGAGCACGCTTACCAGGGCAAAAAACAGCTCGGTGAGCATATATCTGGGACTGATTTTTGTTTTACAGTAACGGCATTTTCCGCCGAGGAAAACCCAGGAAAAAACCGGGATCAGATCCAGGAAGCCCAGCACATGGCCGCAGCTTGTACAATGGCTTCTTCCTTTCACAAAAGATTCTCCGTGGGCGATCCGCCACGCCGCGCAGTTGAGAAAGGATCCCAGCACCGCGCCAAAAACGCCTGCTAACACACAACAGTATATCATAAAAAAGGTATCTTCATATATAGACATTTTAATTTTTTACCTGTTTTCTACTTAATTTACAAATTTTCTCAGTTATGAGAGTCACAACTAACGTTCTATAGCACTTCTTACTGTACACAGCAACACGCTTCACGATGTACAGAAAGTCATGTTTTGCATAATTTCGCCAATTCTTCCTCTATTACATAACGCTGTACATCTGGAACATAGCAATATAAACAGCCAAAACAATATAACCTGCAACCACCGCCATGAAGATCAGCAGGGTTGGCTCCAGTTTTTTTAGAACATCCTGTACTGCCATGTCAAGTTCCGATTCATAATAACCGGAGACGGTATGTAAAGTGCCTTCCAGCTCACCGGTTTCCTCACCGACAGCGGTCATATCCACCAGAATATCCGGCAGGCAGTTTGCCTCGCGCATGCACTCCCCAAGAGTGTGTCCCTCTTCCAGACGGGAAGTCATTTTTCCAACGCTCTGGCTGATGTAGTAATTGTTGATAACCCTTGCGGTGATGCTGACAGCTCTTGTAAGCTGCAGACCAGCGCCGATCAGGGTGGTCAGGTTGGCCGCAAATTCACTTGCTGCGCTGAGAAGGGTTACATTTCCAAGCACTGGAAGCTTCAGCGCCAGCTTCGCCACGTTCATACGGCCTTTTTCCGTATTCGCATAAAGCTTGAAAAGGATGACGATAGCGGCGATCACAACAATGATCAGCAAAATATATTTCTGGAAAAAGTTGGATACCCAGATCAGGGACTGGGTGATCAGCGGCAGCTCCGCATCATAGGATGCGAAAATGTCCATAAAGGTCGGCACAACTTTTACCATAAGGACGATTACAACGCAGACTGCAAGGGCAAGGACAAACACCGGGTAGATCAGGGCGTTTCGCACCTTGGCGCGCATTTTTACCTGCTTGTCGTAATGCTGGTACATGGTCTCGAAGGCTCTGGCCAGGTTACCGGACTCCTCACCGGCACGGATGGTCTCAATAAAAACAGCTGGGAGAAGCTTGCCTCCCCGCTCCTGGAAGCTGGTTGCCACGCTTCGTCCTGCCTCTACGTCCTCCGCAACTTTTTTCAAAATACCTTTCAGCTTTTTGTCTGTCATCTTATCGCCGATCAGCCGGACGGTACGGCCGATTGGGATACCGGACTGGAGGATAATGGAGAACTGGGCACACATCAGGGAAAAGGCTTTGGCGTTCAGACGGTTGCCGCCGATTTCCATATTCAGAAGCCCGGGCTTCTTCTCTTCCACTTCTGTAAGCTTCAGAACAATATCGCAGTCCTGTTTGATACGGTCAACCGCGTCAAACTCGTTGAAGCCTTCTACCACGCCGGAGACTTTTACTCCGTCCTTGGAGATGGCGGTATATTTGTAGGTTGCCAATTCTTGTCCACCTTTCCTGCGCAGATTATCTTTGCCTTACTGCGCTTATTTCAACTAATGTCGTTTCCGAATTGTTTTTGCAACATATAATTTTCGAAAATCGGATACAACTCTATATTTTACTATTTTATAGCCAATGCTCTGCAAAATACTTTATAAGCAAAACAACAATAGGTCTAATGAATCGCCCTTCTACTTGTTATTATCACATATTTACGCGTTTTTCTTCACATACGCCGGATCATGGCTATACTCCACAGCCACAGCCTTGTCCACCTGTCTGGACCTTACCAGGCTTACCAGGGACTGGTCCATGGTCTGTCCGCCGATGGCAGCGCTGGTGGCAATGGCGTTGGCAATCTGCGGGGTGTTACCGCCGCGGATCATGTTTCGGATACCGTCAGTAACTACCATAACTTCACTTGCCAGCACACGGCCGCCCATTTTTTTCTTCACAAGCTGCTGGGAAATAACTGCCATAAGGGTCATGGAAAGCTGCAGACGGATCTGGTTCTGCATGCCTTCCGGGAAAACCTGCACCATACGGTCAATGGCATCAGAGGCGCTTCCTGTGTGCAGGGTTCCGAATACCAGATGTCCTGTCTCAGCTGCGGTAATGGCGGTCTCAATGGTATCTTTGTCTCGCATCTCACCAATGAGGATTACGTCAGGGTCTTCTCGCAGGCTGGCACGAAGGCCTTCGGAAAAGCTTGCGGTGTCTTTGCCTACTTCACGCTGGTTGATGACGCACAGATCCGGGGTATAAACATACTCGATTGGGTCTTCCAGAGTTACAATATGGTTCTTTCTTGTGTGGTTGATCTCGTCCAGCATGGCTGCCAGAGTGGTAGATTTACCGGAACCGGTTTCTCCAGTTACCAGGACAATTCCTTTGTGGAGTTTGGTAAATTCCAGGGCTGACGGAGGCAGGCCAAGGGAATCCAGTCTTGGGATGGATTCGCTGAGGAGACGGATGGCTGCGGATACTTTACCCTGCTGTTTGAATACATGGCATCTGCAGCGGATTCCGTGGAGTTCACGGGAAAAATCAAGCTCTCCCGTGTATTCCAGTTTCTCGTACATGGCGTCTTTGGCAAGCTCCTGGCAAAGGGCTTCACAGTCCTCTTCTGTCAGGCGTTCGTCTGCCATGTTTTCCAACTGTCCGTCCAGACGGTATTTGGGCGGCAGGCCGCATACCAGATGGATATCGGAGGCGCCGTTTCGTTTGGCTTGTTCGGTTAAGTCTTCTATATTGTACATAGTTTTAGTCTCCTGACTTTTTTATTTTGTGTTAAAAGTTCGTCTAAAAGGGACGCATTTGGACAATGGGTATTACTCACTCGCCGGCGCAACGCTCCAGCAAACTAATCGCTAACTGCGACTAATACGTTCGGGAAAGCCCTCACGCATAAGTCTTCGTAAGCGCTGGATTTCGCCTACGCTAAGAACGCGCCTGAAATGGCTCGCTAGAGCAATACCCATTGCCCAAATGCTGTGTACTGGCTGAAACTCCAGCACACAAAACAGATTACTCTTCTTCTGCAACCTTCATATCCCCAGTTTCGTAAATCACTCGCTGCACTTCTTCCGCAGTGGTAATTCCGGTTTCCACCAGTTCGATAGCATTTTCGCGCAGGGTTTTGAAATCGCTTCTGTCGCTTGCCAGTTCTTCCTCAATGGCTGGTCTTCCTGCCTGCTGGGAAATCAACGGGCGGATTTCCGGCGTGATCTCCAGGATCTCGAATACACCGATTCGACCACGGTAACCTGTGTTAAAGCAGTCAGCGCAGCCTTCACCTCGATAGAAAATGTGCTTATGTTCGGTGCTAAGACCAAGGCGTCTTACTTCCTCGTCCGTTGCCTCATAGCTTTTTTTACATTTCGGGCAGATCCGGCGGACAAGCCGCTGGGAAATAACAGCGCGAAGGGCAGTAGCGATCAGATATGGCTCAACGCCGATATCCTCCAGACGCTCAATAGTTCCTACCGCATCATTGGTATGGATTGTGGAAAGTACAACGTGGCCTGTGATGGCTGCACGCATACTGATCTGGGCGGTCTCGCCGTCTCGGATCTCTCCTACAGCAATAATATCCGGGTCCTGACGCAGGATGGCACGAAGACCGTTGGCAAAATCCATTCCTGTTTTTTCGTTGATCTGTACCTGATTGACACCGTCGATGTTGTACTCTACCGGATCCTCCAGGGTTACTACGTTCACTTCCTCAGTATTCAGCTGGGAGATCATGGTATTCATGGTGGAGGACTTACCACTTCCGGTAGGTCCGGCGATCAGGATAACACCACTGTTACAGTGAATGGCACGCTGATATTTCTTCAGGTTGTCCCCGATCAGACCGATGGAATCCGGAGTCAGGTAGCCAGCCCTTTTGTCCAGAAGACGGGCAACGATTTTCTCACCGTATACGGTTGGAAGGGAGTTAACACGAAGGTCGTACTCTCGCTTTTTGTTCTTAACATTGAAACGTCCATCCTGTGGAATACGGCGCTCTGCAATGTTCATTCCACTCATGATCTTCAGACGGGAAATAACGGAGTTCTGCAGGTTCTTGGGAATTGTCAAAATCTTACGGAGCACACCGTCAATACGCATGCGCACCTGCAGCTCCTTTTCCTTGGGCTCAATATGAATATCGCTGGCACGCTCCAGAATGGCACGTTCGATAATGGAGTTTACCAGTCGGATGGTCGGCGCGTCGTTTATGTTGTCGTTAAGGATGTTTCCTGTAAACTGTGCCTCCTCCAGATTTTTATCTTCTGTTGGAGCCTCACGCTTCATGGCCTCAATGGCTCTTGCGGCACCCTCGTTTCCATAAAGTACCAGAATGGCATGCTCCACACCCTCTGCGGTGGCGATCATCGGCACAATTTTCTTACGGACCGCCTTCTTAACCTCCTCGATTGCATAGAAGTTCATGGGGTCGCTCATGGCAAGGTAAAGCTCATCCTTCTCAATGCGCACCGGCACTACCTGGAACTGTTTCGCAATATTTTTCGGAACAGTCTGTGCCATGGAAATGGGAATCGTAGTTTTCGAAAGATCTATGTATTCAATACCGAGCTGGAGACGAAGGGCCTCAATCAACTCCGCCTCTGTGATGATTCCCGCAGAAATAAGGGCCGCACCAAGTCGTTCCTTGGTCTCCTTCTGTCTCTGCAGTCCCATGTCCAGCTCTTCCGGGGTAATGGTACCCGCTGCAATCAGCAGGTCTCCAAGACGTTTGTATGCCATTTGGGTGTCTCTCCTTTGTGTTTAGAATCGGTGTATGATAAATGATTAAAGCAGCATGAGCGTCAAAAGATGTTTTGGCACTGATATCCTAAAATCTATATATGAAATTTAATAATTTTCTCTGTTATTCATTTATTTTCAACTTGTTTACCGGAATCACGTTAAATGTGCTGGCAACAAGTTCATTTCCATTTTTATCGTTAATCTTAAGTGTTGCACTAAATGTATTCGCGGCTATATTATAGGTCACATTCTGCACTTCCACTTTCAGCTCATAAGAACTGTAGCTTGCAGACGAAATCAGCCGTTGGATTACAACCTGGTTTTCCCTGTCGGTAACTCTTATGGCAATTTCTCCGCCAGGAGCACCTGTAACTTCATTGTCATCACTGTCTACCATCAGAAAGCCGCTCAGGGTCTGACCGTAAACAGGGCTGAAATATGCTGTTAATTGTGATGAGCCATCTGCCGACATACCGGTTGTAGATATACTGGTAGTATATCGAAGTTCTGTCTCTATTGTATTTGTTAAGGTAGAACAAAGCTGCTTCGCGTGGGAACGGCTTAACGTTTCGTTGTACATTCGCGTTGCAAAGCCAATCCCCTGTGCCATTACCTGACTTGCAAGAAGCAGGATCACTGTAGCAGCCAGAAGTTCCCCCAGGGAAAAGCCCTGTTTATCGGACAGCTTACTACGTATTCTGTTTATCAATCGTCTTTTCGCTGTATGTTTCATTGCTTTTCTCCTGTGGAATGTCTGTCGTGCGGGAAGTTATTTTGCTTCGTAATATTTATAGTTATTCTGTGTGGTATGAAACTCAGTAGTAATCCTAATTGTGGCATCGGTACCGCTTTTCGTGCTGTCTGTGATTTCTACATTTTTATCTGAAATATTTTCATTTTGTGTAGAAAAAGCTGTATCTGTATTATCTGCTTGTTTATTAACTCTGGCAGATGTAACCACAGCTCCAGCCAGCATCAAAACTGCCATTGAAAGAATAATCATTGTTACCAAAGTTTCTGCAATGGTTTCTCCTGCTGTATTACTGATTTTCTTTTGGAAAAATTTTATTATTTTAATCTTTCTCATATACCAGCCTCCGAAGTACGTTCCTGATCTCCGTAGATAAAATCACGAACATCCCAGGTATAAATATTTTGATTAATTGTAGTTGTTTTCCCACCATTATCCCATGAACCAGGAGTTGTAGTTTTTTCAGTTTTTTTCTTTCCAACCAATTTTACTACAATTTGACAATCATTAACTGTATCTCCAGTCTTCAATTTTATGACTATATCATTGCCGTCATTTCCTTTTTTTATAGTACACTTTGCAGTTACCGTATCAATATCAGCAGCATCGTCTGCTGGAACTGAAATTGTATAAGTTCTTTCCAGTTCGTCACCTGCGGCTAAATTACGTTCTTCGTACGCCTCAACATAATCTTTCAAAAACTCTGCAAACTTGGATTTTGCAATTGTCTCATCCTTGCTCTCTGAGCTCCAGGTACTTGTGTCCTCTATTGTTTGTGTCCCACCATTCCCTATCTTTTGAGTAACTATTGTCCTTTTATACACAACACAAGTATTCTGAATCGCATCTCTCAACATCTTCGCCGCACTTGAACAAGTCAGATAACTCTGCTCTGTTTTCCGGTCGGATTCTACGCTTTTTACTGCAGTCACGGAAGCACTTAGCATAACCGTACTCAATATGGATGCGATCAGAAAAAGCAGCAGTCCAAAAAAGATAGAGGTGCCTTGTTTTGACCGTAGTTTTTTCTTTATTTTATTTCGAATCATTTCAAAGCACCTCCTTTCTTTTACATTTTATCCTTGCAGTATCCATGATCAGCTTTCCCAGCCACTGCTTTCATCTGCGAACTCTTCGGAGCTTTGATCTGGAATCATATCAACAGCATCGTCACTCTGATTACCCCAATCACTTGCATCATCAGAAGTAAATCCGAGATCTTCCTGCGGCGTATCGGATGATATAATTTCCCCGGTACTGTCAGGCTGTTCCTGGACATCTGACTGATCAGACTCAAAAGTAGTTCTCAAAATAAATGACGCGGAATAATTCTTTCCGTCTTTGCCTTCTGCACTGACACTGATTATATATTTTCCTGACCATGAGGCTGTTATTGTTACTGCATATCCACCAGTTTCCTTCGCCACGCTTATCTTTGGAAGGTAAGAAGACTCATCACTCTGAACTACGCTTCCATCCTCAGCATAAGTGTTCTGATTCTGATAAACTTCTACTGAAAAATCATTTTCATCGAGCACTTTTGCCAGACAATCTGATTTATCTTCCAAATGGTAAACTGCTGTAGCACCACTTGTTCCTCTTCCACTAAGCATCAGGGTGTCCGCTTCTTTTGTCCAGCGGATTCCTGTATACTGCGTAGTATTTACATCTACCCAGGTAACTCCTGTATAATCAATTCCATTATAAGTATAAGTTCCTGTAATGGTCAATGTCACATTTGAAACAGCATGACTTGTTACTTTAAATTTGCCGTTTGATACATTTGTCCAGGTTACATAACCGTCCTGACTGGACTCAATCGTCCATTTCATCTGAGATGCAAAATTGGGGGTTGACGCCTGGGCTGTACCTGCAAACGCTTCAATACCAGCTTCCTGGTCATTTTCCATGTCTATATAAGTATCTGTATTCCAGGAACTGTCATCAGTCACAGAAATATCACTGTCTCCCACTGAATTTTCCATTTCTTCTGAATCGCCGTCACTTTCCCAGCCATCTATATCCACAGCCTGTACTTCATCAACAGAAGCTGTAGACACACCAGAGCTAAAAGAGGCAGGAACGGCATAAAGCGTTACATCTTTCGATTCCTCAACACCTTGTTCTATTGTATCTTCATCTGTATACACACTAAGATCTGCACTGACACTAAGATTGAAGGATGCACTGTATTCTTTTCCAGCTCCATCTTTCACAGTTACTGTAATAATTGTAGCTCCTGTCTTTAAAGCCTTAACCGTTGCCACGTAACATTTTGCATTGTTATCATAGACGATATCTGTAATTTCCGCAATACGATCATCACCTGTCAACATTACAGTTCCTGGTTCTTCCTCTGTTTCTGAAGAGTCAATAGTCTGAACCTGCGTACTTCCACTGGAAAATCCATCGGAATCTTCACTTTCGCTATCATCAGTTCCATCTGAAAATACAACATTTTCACTATTGTCTGCCACAAATTCAGCCGTAGTGGTGTCTTTTTCTCCATTGCTGTAGGTAACAGTAAAATCACCATTGCTGAATTTTAACCCTGTTGAAAGAACTGGCTTAGGATCAATCAGGTTAAATGTCTTCACAGCTGAACCAGCATTTGCTCCATCCAACTGCATATCTTCAAAGATGTCCATAGAGGCACGGCTTTCTTCCCAGTATATACCTTCCAGAGGCCATTCGCCATAATGAACATTAATGGTGTTGCCCTGTTTCAGGATTGTAGGGAATGGGTAGTTCTCACCTTCCAGTTCCGGGTTATTTCCAGGGAAGGTATATTTGCCGTCTACTTCCTGATTATTTTCCCAAGTTGTAACTGTTGAAAAGGTTCTGTCATTTATCAATTTCAGATCGACAGCTTCCTTAGGAATCTGCTCCAAAAGTTCTGTTAAAGTTTTTCCATCTATCAGTTCCTGTCCTGCAAGCTGTTTCCAACTAATTGCCATTGCATTACTGTCAATGTTCGTCCAGTCACGATTAGACAATACAGTTCCCCCTTCATTCTTATATTTACCAATGAAGTCACATACCCTAAATTCAGGTCTGACACTCTCCAATGGCATGTTTGCAGCATAATAATAACAATTTCGGATCAAAATTTTTACATGGTAGTTATTAGCATTTTCAAAAGGAGTTTCTCCATTACTTCCAATTGGCTCAATAGATTTATATAGCTTCTTTTCAGCATCGGAAGTAGGAATTGGCATTTTTATATAGGTATAACAATTATAAATGAACGTTGTTGCATTCTCACATTGTTTTGTATTTACGTCATTATTTGTATCTGACGTCCACCCTGTTACACCTTTAACACTTTTTCCCATAAGCGACAGGAAATTACCGCTTTTCATACAAATACCACCAGTAATTCCTCCAAGAAACAATTTAGCACCATAGCCGTACCTTGTATTATTTAAGCAAGCCGCCGAGCAGGAAATCTTTCCACCTGTATAACAATAGCTGATATTTCCTCGCATACTGCCTACAAGTCCACCTGTTCTTACAGATACTCCATCTGACTTTTTTTCTCCGTCTTTATCCGAAAATACAGTATCCAAATAAATATTGTTAACCGCTGTACAATTTTTTAAATCCATCGTGCTCATGCCAAACATACCACCAACACAGGCATCTCCCCATGCTCCCTTGGTACTTCTATCCCAAATGGTATATCCGGATACTGTGCAGTTTTCAATTACAACTGAACCAGCATCATTCTCCTGTCCGACCGCAGCAAAACCACACAATCCTCCCATTACATACCACGATTTAGGGCTATCTGAAGCACGTTGAATATAGTTATTTCTATCCGAATACAGAATAATATTCCGTACATCTGCTCCGATAATTCCTCCAAATAGTCCAATTGATGTTCCAGTACTATTGATTTCAATATTTTTTATCGAATAGGTATTTCCATTATAGGAACCATTTAAGTAAGACATATACGCATTCGCATCTTTTACTGCTAATGCGCCATTTGTGTCATATAATGAACCAATTGGTGTAAACGTTGCTTCGGTTGATTGAGGCTCCATTTTCGCGTCTACATCATGCGTCTGCTGCCAGAGATACGGTGCCTTTTCTATATGAGAAGCACCAGAAATATCTTTATCTCCCTTAATATAAGCATCCCACTTCTTCTCAGACTCGGAATACATATATCCTAAATATATATAGCCTTTAACCTTTGCCTCAATTGTCCCATAATCAGCCTCACTTTGCAGCACTGTCGTCGCATCCTTCGTCACACAGTTCCAATTCAGATACTGCAGCTGATCCGCGGAACGAATCTCGTATTGGCAGCCGGCAGTTCCTGGCATTGAGTAGGTGGTACCTGCTTTTACGGCAACACCATCATCTACCACATTCAACGCCCTGGACACACCGCTTTCATCTGCTGTACCGTATTGCATTGCATTTGCAAAAAACGGATTAATGGTAAAAACATATTTGAAACTCTGATATTTAATTTTCCAGACACCGTTGATATCCTTTCTTGAATCAGAGGTCATCTGCATATATTTTTTATCCGCTGCAGCAGTTCCCTCAATAGATGGCTTAGTCGTGTATGCAACTACTGTAAATCCCGCTAAACGATCACTTAAGGACTTGGAAGCAGCAATGTTAATATCACCAAGATCAAAGTTTTCGTGTTCGGTCGCATCCGGTGTTCCCTGTCCTACAGCCGCACTTTCATCCCAGTCACTATCTGCAGCACTTGCATAATAATATCCATACCCATACTGCGTAATGATGCCGCCATCATCATGCTGTGTACAAAGTGTGCTTCCCTGCATAGTGTCCAGCGTATCCGTTGTGTTTACTGCATCTCCCTGATAGCCAAGATAGGAAAAATGATAACCATCATTGGAACCGCCTTGTTCAAGTTCCCAGTACATAACACCGATAGCTCCAAGATCTACTGCTGTTTCCCAATTTCCATAATGGATCAGATTTTTATTTTCATCAGTAACTACCGCCTTAAATGGATAGCTTTCCTCAGAAGCAGTGCCCGTTTTACAGTAGGAATGTATTGCATTCCCGTTCTTCAGATCCTTATACTTTGTTTTTGTTCCGCCTCCACTTTCATTGTCAAAGGCATACAGGGAACCAAGATACCGGAAGGTTCCTCCGCTAAGGTAACTGCAATCAGAAGCAATACTTCCTCCTCTTGGTGCAAATCCATAAGAACTGGTTGCAGCACCAGAAGCAGTCAATGCCACAGCGCAATAATCCCCCCTGAGATATCCTGCATTTCTTGCAGTAAATCCACTGATCACAGTTTTTCCGCCTTTGGCATCTTCTACCATAACATGTCCAATTGCATAGCTGTTACGGATTCTTCCTCCAGAGGCATTTTCTCCGGCAAAACCCGCAATATAAGCATTTCCATAAAGGATTTCAGAATTAATAAGCGGAGTATCCGCTTCGCAGTTCGTGATCGTTCCACGGTTGCTTCCTGTTATTCCACCAAAATAGAATGTTCCATTGCTTCGTACATAAATTTTCTTAGATCCGCTTATGGAATATCCGCTGACAGCGCAGTTCTGGATTCTTCCGCTGTTCACACCTGCAATGCCACCCATATAGACCGTCTTATTGGTTCCGATCTTCTCTGTATATTGCAGATATGGATTCGATCCACCTTCCTCATAATCAGAAACCAGGAACACATTCTGTACAGTCTTTGCATTTTCTCCAATAAATCCAACTACAGTTCCGCTTGTGGAGAAACTGATTCCACGGATTTCATGGAAACCGCCGTTATAAGTAGATGTAAATGGAGTAACCTGTGTTCCTTTTACTCCAATAGGTTCCTGAATGGAAATATCCTTAATTTCATTGGCATAGCTTGTCCACCCGTAAGCTGAATAATCAATATTCACCTCCTGAACAAAAGAGCTGTTTTTCACCTGCTCAGCATATTTAGGATAGTACAGGCTCAGATGATAAAGCTGTCTTGCAGTTCGAATGCTGATTTCTGACGGTACTTCCGGTGCTTCGTTTGCATTTACCGCTGTTTTCGCAAAGTGAGGATTGTAATAAAATACATTTCCAGTGATTACATCGTCTGAATTATCCCCATCCGTTGTTTCATCTGCCGCTGTACCCACTGCTGCTTCGCCATAAACCGTAAGTTTCTGGTAATAAGTATCTGTTGCTTCGCCGTTTACGCACTCGTCTGGCAGTGGATAGATAATATACATATCTCCCTTTACATCCACAAAATATTTTTTTACAGAATCTCCCTTGGTAGCAATTTTTATTTCCTTTTCTGTATTATCAGAAGCCTGATAGGTAACACGGATCTCCGTTTGCGGAATGTCGGAACCGCCTTCTTCATATGCAATTCCATATGCAATTCCATATCCATCTCCCACAATCGTTTTTTCTTTAGAAAGTGTGGATGGTATATTTCCGCCGTAAAAGCCGTATGAAAGATCTCCATCTTCTTCCGCATAGATCTCGTAGTAAACAAGACTTCCCGCATCAAAAGAAGCTTCCCAGTCACCATAATGTGCCAGGCCGGATAAAGACGGATAGGAATAACCGGTAAGACCCTGGTTTTTCAGATTATATGCATTCGTAGCCA
Organism: Blautia sp. Sow4_E7; assembly: GCF_052116245.1. Classification (NCBI taxonomy): domain Bacteria; kingdom Bacillati; phylum Bacillota; class Clostridia; order Lachnospirales; family Lachnospiraceae; genus Blautia; species Blautia sp. Sow4_E7. Next base: position 141,320 of record NZ_JBQKLL010000005.1, on the reverse strand, counting down.
GTGCTGAATTGGAAAATGGTTCGCCTAACAATTCTGCCATTTCTGTACGTTTACTCAGTTTTTTATAAGATACTTTATCGCCTACCCAATTTTTTTCTGTTTCATCTACATTATAATCAGTTCCACCATTTAAGAAAAATACCTTGTTGTCTGCTTTTCCGGACGGAATAGTAGAATATCTTATGGCTGATGAGTTCGTTTCTTCTCCGCTGTAAAATTTCACCCACTGTACTGCAGTATAAGACTTCTCTATATTGGCAGTTCCTGCTGCCATGAAGCCGCCGCCTGTTTTGGCTGGCTTCAGATAACCAGCAGCATAGCAGGAACTTATGCTGACTTCAGTATTAGAGCTGGATTCCGCAATCAATCCGCCCACAATTTCACCTGTGATATAGGAATCCGCATAGGAATTTGTAATGCGGATGCTTTCTCCGCTGGCAAGCCCCACTAGACCGCCGGCCTGTCTGGCTGCTGTGGAGCCCATAACCGTTGCTGCAAAGCTGTTGCTGATTTCAAGCTTTCCATCAGTTTTTCCAACAAGACCTCCCTGCACAGCTGCACCTGTGATCCAGAAATCCTCGTCTGTCTTTCCGGCAATGTCTTCATTACTTAAAAATACCTGGCAATTTTTAATTGTTACATTTCCTTCTGTCTCTGCCGCAATTGCTCCTGCACTGGACTTCCCGGAAATCAGCTTATCAGCACCATCTCCTGTGATCCTGGTTCCTGACATCCGAACTGAGTCCACCGTCATTCCATCTGTAAGAGTTGCAAAAAGACCTGCTTTTTCCTTACCCTGAACGTTAAGGTGATAGATTGTCGGGGAAGTATTGCCTGTGCTTCCGTCTGCGAAGGAGCTTTTATAGCTTTTCAGCCGATTATTTGTGATTGGCGTAAATGTTATTTTTCCATTATAACAGCTATACCAAGAAGTTGTGTCCTCTGTGTCTTCTTCCAGGTCATCCTGTTTTTCAAAATGGATATCACTTTGCTGTACAGCTGATGTGATCCTTTCAGTCACTCCAGACTTCTCGTCAAGATTCTGTAAATGCCGTCCATACTGGATCACAGCAGTCTCTGAAGTAGTGCTGTCTGCAAAAAGACTGTTCGTTGTTGCAGATGCAGTTGCCGAGTCGGTAAAAGACCCCTCACTTTTTACAGTTACCGTGATCGTAAGCGCACTTCCGGGCGTCAGTTGTTTATTGGGATCTGTTAGACTCTTATTCCCTGCACCATAAAGTGAATAAAAACGTGTTGTATCATCCGTCAGGTCATCCAACGTAAGTTTCAGATCATAACGGATTCCACTGATGGTACCTGACTCATTCTTTTTTCCCTCCTGACTATCCAGATACAGATCATCGGTCTGATGTACCAGCTTCATTCCGGAAATGTCTGGTTTGTATTTCAAAGTAAGGGAATGTCCGTCCTGATCCTTTAAGGTCACCTCAAAAGTCAGGCCATTTGCGTCAGGACGTTTGCAACTGATGGCAACAGTCAGTTTTTCTTCATTTGTGACCGTAAGGCTTGGTGCAAGAGTAGAAGTATTTCCTCCTGCAATGATGTCTCCGCCGTAGTAGCCAATCTTTGCCCCTGCCGCAAGACGGTTTTTCTTGTATCTGAGATTATTGTAGCTTATGGTATCGTACTTTTCTATCTCACTTGTCTCGCTGTAAAATACTGCATATACACTGGCACTGTCCGGATTATATTCCACAACCCAGTAGTTGTTATAAAGCTCATCATCAATTATATCCTTTGTAACCAGACTGCTTACCGCATTGTCTGGATCATTCTTACGGTCAGAAGTTACAAAGAATAAAACAGAGGCTTTATCTCCATCTGCATCACTTGGATTCGCCTTCACGGCATCAGCTTTCTTTCCTGCATACTTGGAGCTATTTCCATTATTTTGCAGCTTCACCAGATTATTCTGCACCGCCGTATAGATCAGCTCCGCCTTATTATCCAAAGCCTTCTGGCGCAGGTTTCTCCGGATGGAAAAAATCGCCGGAACAGCAATCGCCATCAGGATCAGGAGAATCATCACCGTCGTCAGCACCTCGGCCAGAGTGTATCCTTTTTTTCCATTTTTTCTATAATATGAAGTCATAAATTCACCTCAATATACTCTATAATATTCACCATTGTAAATTTGCCTAAAAATAGACAGAATTCAACATATCTCATTATAAAACATGGGTTAGCCTTTCGCAACCGTCTGATTGTGAAAAAAACGTGAGAAACATTTGCAAGTTTCTCACGTTTTTCATTAACCACATCAAACAAAATCAAATTTCAGCTGCGTGTACTGATCTTCTTCCGAAAGAGTTTCCAGATAATGTTCCAGGTCATCATTTGTTTTAATAATATTAGCTTTATACAAATCTTCCAGCTTACTATTTCCCGTGGAATATTTTAAAAGTCCATGATAATAACATGCAAGACGCCGCTTTTGCCGCCTTGCATATTCTACAGTATGCATTGTCCCACTTTTTTCCATAGCTTCTACTACCAGAATCCCCTGTGCTATACCACTTTGAAGTCTGTCCCGCTGCACAAAGCGGAATTTATCCGGTCTGGTTCCTTCTGGATATTCGCTAATAAGACAACCTCCCTGACTCAATATTTTATCCGCCAGTTTCTCATTTGATTTTGGATATATTTCATTTATTCCACAGGGAAGGATCACCACACATTTTCCACCAACTGCCAATGCTCCTTTTAAAGCCTCCGTATCGCATCCAAGAGCAAGTCCATTTACAAGATTAAAACCTTTTTTCCCTACAATTGTTCCTGCCATATAAGAAAGTTTACCGCCGCTTTCTGATATTTTCCGAGATCCTATAACTGCAACACTTTTTTGCTGATTTAAGATTTCAATATTTCCCTTATAATACAAAATGCGCGGATAATCTTTTAGAGTTTTTAAATCCTTGGGGTAAATCGGTTCATCTTCTCTACAGGATCTTATTTCCTGTACGAGCCCTAAATTTCTTTTCTCCATGACAATTTCCTCTTTAAATTGCCTTTTCCAAAGCAAACATCTCTACATTTACAGCACCACGGTTTAGCAAAATTTCCCTACATGCGTATAAAGAATTTCCAGTTGTTGTAACATCATCCATCAACAATACAATGTCCCCACTTATATCCATATCCTCCACTGTATCAATAGACTGCATATGAACCGATAGATTTCTGCTTCCGCCAGTCGCAAGTTTGTTAATAGAGCGGCTTCTCCTAAGAAAATATACTTTATTATTTCTTCCATTTGCAGCAAGCATTTCTCCTAATTTTCCGATTCCGGATTCTCTTCTTTCTGCATTGCTGGAAGGTACTACACAAATTGTTACACCTGGATATATTTCACAATCCAATAAATTGTAAAAATACCTTATTGCAGCTGGTTTCTCATCCTTTAAATCCAATATCTTCCCACTAAACACATCAAATAATGGATTCTTTATCCTTCGTTCTCTGTCAAGCCAGTATTTATGATAGTTACTGTAAACCACAATTTCTCCAGTTCCATTCCATGCTTCATTTACAAATACCATATTGCCCTCCTTCGAACAAACGTTTTCTCTATTTTACCAGTTTTGCTCTCACATTTCAACCGGGTGATCATTATATTTCTCGAACTCCTTCTCCATCTTTTCCAGTATATTGGAATAACTGAGGAGTTCGGCTACGCGCTGTTCTTTGTTGTCGTATTGTTTCTTATAGGAAACGCGGTGTTCCATAGCGGCCCAGAAATCCATAGAGATGGTGCGCAGCTGGATCTCCACGGGGTAGTATTCGTTGGCATCCAGGCAGCATACGTTTACGCCCAGGATCACATGATGGCTGCGGTAGCCGTTGGGCTTTGAATTCTCGATATAGTTGCGCTCGCGGATAAAAATAAGGTCCGGCTGTTTTTTCAACATGTTTACCAGATTGTTCACATCGCCAGCGAAATAGCAGATAATACGCGCACCAGTTTTTCTTCGATGCTGTCCTTCTTTTTGCCCCGGTACTGTATGTTGTGGATTGGCTTGCCGGTTTTCGTTTCATAAATGGAATGATTCAGCACCTCCAGGCGCGTAAGTAATAAAAAGCCACCCCTTTTCCCCTTGAAATCCCCCTGTCGAACTGTTACTATTATAGATACAGATTGACGAATGAACGGGATTTCTGGCCTTTTGGTCAAGAGATATGGGAGATAGGAGTTTTTGATGAAGTCTTTTAAAGTCAGCATCATTTTACCGGTGTATAACGTGGAAAAATACCTGGGTGCCTGCCTGGACAGCCTGTTGGCACAGACACTTGAGGACATAGAGATCGTAGCTGTCAACGATGGCAGTACAGATGGAAGCCTGCAGATTCTGCAGGCTTATCAGGCGTTACACCCGGAGAAGCTTTTTATCTATTCTACGGAGAATCATGGAGTAAGCCGTGCGCGAAATTACGGGTTTGCCCACTCTCATGGGGAATATGTATGGTTCGTGGACAGCGATGACTATGTGGAGACCGACGCCTGCCAGCTCCTCTATGAGAAGGCTGTGACAGACGGCAATGACCTTGTACTTTTCCGTTATTATAATGTAGATTCTGAGACCGGCGAACGCACCGAATACGAGAATTCCTGCTATAACCAGAATTTCCGCATAGCAGATAAGCCGTACGAGCTTCCTGCCATCTCCCCCTACCCCTGGATCAAATTTATTCACAGAGACCTGTTTTATGGACTTCACTTCCCGGAGGGAATCCGTTTCGAGGATCTCCCGGTGGCATATCTTCTGGCAGTGAAGGCCCGCTCCATCGGTTATCTGGATCATTGCTTCTATAATTACCGCAAGAACGTAGGATTTCTCAGCCATCTCACCCCATCCACCCTTCATATAAAGGACGCCATCATTTTTATGAAGGAAGAGATGCAGAAGCTGGGATTTTTTGACCGATACCGGACGGAACTGGATTTTATCGCAGTCCGCCACTTTTTTTACCGTTTCTGGAAGCTGCTTACCAATTATGAAGCAGACCAGAAGGAACTGAAGCTGCAATTGATCAATGAACTTTTTGACTATATGGAGACCGAAATCCCGGACTGGGAAAACAATCACTATGTTCTTTATTCCCTTCCGCCCCATATTGTGCGTCTCCTTTGCCTTTACGGTTCCCGGCAGGAAATGATCCAGTTTGTAGAAGCCTGCACTGGCATGACCATTTCCCAGCAGAAAGCCTGGATTAAAGATTACAAGGCCTCTCACAGAACCGAACCTGGCATCCAGCCAGTCGAAATGCTCCGCCGGGAAAAAACAGCGGCCCAGTTTTACCGCTTTGCTTACACTGGAAGCCTGGCACCAGATCCCGAGCAGATTTTTCTGGAGTCCAGCCGGGGAAATGAGATTTCCCCGTGGATTCTCAAATTACTGGCTCACCTGATCCAGAATTTCAGCGAACACCATATTGTACTGTCTCTTGCAGAAGAGAAACATCCTCTGCTCCAGGCACTTTTGAACCGCTATCTTCCAGGCAGCGGAGTTTTGCCGGACAACCTCACTTTGATCTGCCCTGATACGGAAGAATATGGCAAAGCCCTTGCCCTTTCCGGCTATGTGATCACAGACAGCCCTCTGCCCTATTATTTCCAGAAGGAAACCGGGCAGTTTGTACTGCTTCACTGTGGTCACGGGCTATATCCGGAAACGGTTCAGAATACCCCTGCTTCCACAGCAGATACCGGGCTCTGGCAGCACACCATGTTTATGGCAGATGCCTTGTATTTTAACAGCATGCAGAACCGCAATATCTATATGAACGAATGTATGACAGATGGGATCTGCCCCACACCCTATATTATCGGAAATTCCGCAGATGCCCCGGTTGTTCCGGAGCAGTCCCACAGGGAGAAGATCCGCCGCAGCCTGCAGATGGACGGCATGCAGACTATTTTGTATGCCCCCCTTCTTCCCGGCTCCTACGTAACCGACTCCGCCCAGACTTTCCGCAATTTTATGTCTGCCCTTTACATAATCGACCAGGAGCTTGAAGATCATCAGTTTATGTATCTTCACCTTGACGGGGAAAAACAGCTGGACTATTCCGTTTTTACCCATGTCAGGGAAATGCCTTCTGACTTTGATGTCTCAGATTTTGCCTCCGCCTGTGACTTTTTTGTTTCTGATTATCACAGTGCCCTTTCTGCGAAGTACAGCCCGGACACCCAGGTTCTGCGGTTCCTTTGCACAATTTACGGAAAACAGCACTTTAAATTCGTGGATTTCAATGGAAACGAGCGGATCGTAGATGAATTTTTCCAGGACTTTGCCGCATTCAGCAATGCGCCGCAGTTAGTCCGATATATTGGACAGGAAGAGCAACAGGTTTCCGATGCCATCCAGCAAAGCGGTTTTCAGATCACCAACAGGCTGGTACGTGCATCTGCGAAAGCTGAGAATGGAACCGGGAATCCTTCGGAAGAACAGTACCTTATTACGGACATTGTAGACTTCTTACTTCATGGCAGGCCATTGCCTTATTATGATAACCAGGTGGCTCCAGCCTCTTCTGCGCTTACTGCAGCCGAAGCAGCTGCACAGCCAGATTCTCCTGTTTCCAGCCAGCCCCGCCCCCGTGTTCTTTTCTTCACCGGGCGCAAGCTTTCCAGGAACCTGATCCGCGATTTCAATGCCCTGGCTGCCCAGGCTCCGGACAAGGAATTCTGGCTGGCTTACAACGACTTCCGCAATACAGACTCCGCCAGATATCTGGCACAGCTGGCGCCGGAATGTTCCTATCTGCCTTTAAAGCCAGATCCGGAGAAGGGCAACCGCTGGAAGCTTGCCAGCGTACTCACCAGCAGAATGGGGCTTCATGCTCTTTATCCACTATCCCATATATTGAACCTTGGGAAAGAAGAGTGCAAAAAATATCTTGGAAATGCCCAGTTTGATGAAGTGGTCATTACCTCCACAGACAGCATTAAAACCGTTGCCACTCTTCTGGCAGCCGCACCGTCTGCCTCCTATACCTTCGATACCTTTAGTCCGGAGCGGTACAGCACTTCCAGGCCTTACAGATGCCAGATCGCTTTTCTTTGCCGACTGCTGAAGGATGCTGGAAGTCCGGAGCTGCCGTCAGAGCTTACAGGACTGAAATTCACCCAGAACGCTGGAAGAAATAAAGATAAAGGGTAACAGTTCCGTACCTTCACAGTTACACTCTTCACGGAATACAGCGTCCTTAATCGCTATGAGAAAGGATCTCTATAATAGCTGCGAAAGCCGTAATCAGCAATATTTTTAAGGAGGATCCACATGTCAGAATCTTTTCTGAATGATGACATACTTTATTTTAAAAACTTAATACAAGATGGCAGAGATCTCCATACCCAACCCAAGCCCCCGAAAAACGCTGCGGAAGCTGGAGCTTCCTACGCTGAAAATTCCTGTGATGCCAGCAGCGCGCTTTTCACCCGCCAGCAGGCTTACCATACCAACCAGGTTTACGATTCCATCCGGGATCTTCTTATGGAAGATTACGCCATCTGGAACCAGCATAAATACCTTTACCATGTAAAAAAATATCAGGCTTATCTTTCCACCCTGGAGCACACAGAGCCAGCCTTCCGCCAGGAATATCTCCAGCGTTTCAGCCGGGAATTTAAACGTGCACAGGACCTGGGGGAATTGGATCCTGCCTGGTTTTCCCCGGAGGAAAAAGAACGCCTGCTGTTTATTATGAAAGAGCCTAACCGCTTTTACAGAACCTATTACGAAGTTTCTGCTGGCAGATCCGGACTTTTTCACAAATTAAAAAACAAATTAAAGAAGATCCTTAAATAGTATGTGACCGAACTTTCTAAGCGAGGGATACTTCCTGTCCGAAAAGCAAGAAGATATGAAAAATGCAGCACAACCGACTATAAGAAAAAATAACAAAACAGGTGACTATCTTGGAAAATATAAAAGTTTCAGTAATCCTTCCCGTTTATAAAACAGAACCTTACCTGCGGCAATGCCTGGACAGCATCGTGAACCAGACTTTAAAGGAGATTGAGATTATTTGTGTGAATGACAGTTCCCCGGACAATTCTCTCTCCATCCTGGAAGAGTATGCTGCCCGGGATCCCAGAATACAGATCCTCACACAGCCCAATGGAGGTGCCGGAGCAGCCCGCAACAACGGCATGCGCCATGCACATGGAAAATACCTTTCCATTCTGGATTCCGACGACTTCTTTGAACCAGCTATGTTAGAAGAAGCTTATCAAAAGGCTGAAGAAGTTTCCGCAGATCTGGTGGTTTTCCGGTGCAACCAGTACTTCACTGAAACCGGAGAATATAAGGAAATCCCATGGACTCTGCGTATCAAGCATGTTCCTCCATATGAGCCATTTTCCCACAGGCAGCTGACCATGAACGTATTCCGGGTTTTCCAGGGCTGGGTATGGGACAAGCTTTATCTCCGGTCCTTTGTGGAAGAAAAGGGACTGCTTTTCCAGGAGCAGCGCACCAGCAACGATATGTATTTCGGCTTTTCCGCTACTGCACTTGCAAAAAAAATAGCGGTAATCGACAAGCTTTTTGTCCATTACCGCATTGATGCTGCGGACTCCCTCTCCAAAACAAGGGAAAAATCCTGGCAATGTTTTTACAATGCCTTATGTGGAATCCGGGAAAAATTAAAAAAAGAAGGGATTTTCCCAGAGCTGGAGAAAGATTTTATCAACTATTCCCTGCGTTCCTGTCTCTGGAATCTGGAGACTCTCGCTGAGCCAACCCGCACCACCCTGGAGAAAAAGCTGGTGCAGGAATGGTTCGGGGACTTGGGAATTAAGGGAAAGGACGCCTCCTTTTTCCAGGATTCCAGGGATTATGCAAAATATCTGGAGATTATAAAAGCATATCCGGACTACCAAAATTAGACTTCATAGGGAATCCGGAACTGGACAGATCACTACAGGAAACCGTGCTTGCCCCTCACGCACCTTCGTTATTCACCCTGCTCACCGACTTCTTCCTGTACTTCTTCGCCTCATAAAGCTGCTGGTCTGCAAGGGAAATCACCTGTTGGATGTCTGTAGAATTATTGGGGCGGAACTCGGCGATTCCCAGGGAAATCTCCACCAGGAACGGCTTGCCGGATTTCTCATTAAACAGCTTGCACGCCATTTTCACACGCTCCCGGAATTTTTCCCCGAAATCTGCTTCCTCGCACTCCAGCATGATAATATACTCATCACCGCCCACACGCCCCAGAATATCATTGCTGCGAAGGCATCCCTTTAATATTTCGGCAACACTCCTAAGGGCAAAGTTCCCCGCCGGATGCCCCCAGGTGTCGTTAATCTCTTTTAAATGATCCAGATCACCGTAGATCATGTAAGCTCTCTGGCCATTCCCGGCCTGGCAAACCCGTTTGGTGTGCTCCATAAACCCACGCAAGTTCAAAAGTCCGGTCAGCTCGTCATACTCGGAAATAATACCAAGAACACGGTTTTTCTCCTTAATCTCTTCCATATCCCTGGACATCTCCAGCCGTCTGGCCGCCTCAGCCTTGCTGATTTCCAGATAATGCAAGGACAGACCGATCTGCAGACTGATCACGTAGAAAAACGGAAAATCCTCCTGATCGATATCACAAGCCAGAAGTCCATATTGCTTCTCGCCGGAGAAAAGAAGAAAAACCATAAACTGGTGGCGCTCTTCGTCCTCCATTAGATTACAGATTCCGTTTTCCTTCATGACCAGCGGCCTTTCATAAGCGGCCTTGGTAATGATCCTGCCATTCTCATAGCTGGCAGCAAGATGAAGATTATAAGGGCAGGTCCACTTCCGTTTTCCATCGTAAACAATCGGTTCATCCAGAAGAAAAAGATGAGTACATCTTGTATGAAGCTCCCGCATTTTCTCCATGATCTCTTTCAGAAAAGCCTGCTCGTCATCCATGCAGTCGTTTAAATCCCGGGCAAGGACCGGAATAAACCAGGATTTCCTCTGGAAACTGATCAGCTCCAGCTTCATTCTGGCAATAGTCTTATTCAGCCTGTGCACCTGGGCACCAAGTCCCACTGGCGTCCCTTTCTTCGAAGCATCCTCTGACACACAGCCGCAGGACTCTCTTTTTACAAGAGAAACCGGCACCCGTCTGGATACCGCTCCCTTTCCGGGGTCTTTTCCATCCAGGCGGTTCACCAGATCATAAACTGCCATTTTGCCCATAAGCTCCCCGTCCTGCTGAACCGTGGTAAGAGGCGGTTCCATCCCGGAGGCACGCTCGCAGTCGTCAAATCCGGTAATCATAATATCCCTGCCAATCACAAGCCCACGCTTCTCACAGACACGATAACCGGCAAAAGCCATCTCATCATTGGCAAACACAATGGCCTGGGCATCCGGGTTGCTGTCCAGAAGGCGTTCCACCTGTCTATCCACAAACTCAGAATAGTCCCCTTGGGCAATCATTCCGGGGGTTACAGGAAGCCCGTATTTCTTCATGGTTTCCAGATAAGCTTCCTTACGCTCAATGGCATCTGTGTTGTGCTCCGGTCCTGCCACAAACAGGATTCTGGACAGATGATGCTCTTCCACCAGATGGGAAATGACCATCGCAATACCGCCTTTGTTATCACAGATCAGGGAGTGGCAATTAGGCACATCCACGATTTCCGTAAGAAAAACCGTGGTAATCCCGTTGTATTTCCGGGCAAATTCATTGGGATCATCCTCCCGCAGCTGGATTCCCAGTGTTCCATAATTAATGATCAGACCATCCAGTCCGCCGACCAGGCTGTAGTCATGTATGGTATTAAATTGATAGTCATAGGAATTTTTCTGTTTGCTGCCCAGGACATCTTCGAAAAAGTCCTTAGTTCGGGTTCCCAGAAAAAAACAGACATTTACGTCTAGCTCTGCCGCCGCCTCAGAAATCCCCTTGATATGCTCTTTTGGAAAATAGGTATGCACTCCTCCGATAAGGACTCCAAGATTATACCTCTTTTTTTCTTCCATCTTCACACCTCTGCTTGCTGCAAAAATTTGATATTTTTTCTTTCTCCTTCATATGGCACTTTATCTGTTTTTACGTTCTGTCTTATCCAAAATCAGCTTTTGGCTTTCGTCTATTATAACAATGTTTCCTATAGCATGTAAAGTCGCTTTTGTGAATTTTCGCTAAATATGTGAATCTTTTACCCCCTCATTGCAGAGCAGATTTTTTTCTGGTATACTTTAGACATCAAGCACACATCTGCAAATTAAAGCAGTAAAGAATTGGACTTTATCGGTTATAAAGGGAACCGTTTCAATCGTCCCAGAGCATATTAAAAAAGACTTTCTGCAAAGTGCAGCATGCAGCTTGCGGAAACGATTTTTCAAACACACTCTGACGCCTGATAGGAAGGATAAAAAATGGCAATTAACCCCATGAAATTACTTGAACTTAAGAACCTTTGGAGCGCTTTTACAAGGCGTCACCCGAAATTCCCACAATTTATTTCCGCTGTGCAGCAGGCCGGTATTTCTGAAGGAACCGTGATCGAGGTTCAGATTACCACACCGGATGGCAGAACCTTCACTTCCAACCTGAAAGTACAGCCGGAAGACATCGAGGCTGTGAAAAGTCTACAGAATTACCAATGAATATTTAGTTAAATTTCATCTGTATTTTACAATATTTTTGCACAAAAAAAATTGTACTTTCAGTAAAAATATTGTATAATATAACTTAAAGTATTACTATTCACAGATTCATTGCTATGAATAGTAACCTTAAAGAAATGAAAGTGAGGGTTCACCATGAAACAGAACAGTATGTTAGCAATGATTCTGGCAGGCGGCCGTGGCAGCCGTCTTCACGATCTTACCAACAAAGTGGCTAAACCGGCAGTTTCCTACGGCGGTAAATACCGCATCATTGATTTCCCCCTCAGTAACTGTGCCAACAGTGGCATCGACGTAGTAGGCGTACTGACACAGTATGAGTCAGTTGAACTGAACAGTTATGTTGCAGCTGGCGGACGCTGGGGACTGGATTCCAAGGACAGCGGTGTATATGTACTTCCGCCTCGTGAGAAAGCAGACACCGGACTCGACGTATATCGCGGAACAGCCGACGCGATTTCCCAGAACATTGATTTTATAGATCAGTATGATCCGGAATACCTTCTGGTACTTTCCGGCGACCACATTTATAAAATGAATTACGACAAGATGCTTGCCTTCCATAAAGAGAGACAGGCCGATGCTACCATCGCCGTTATCGAGGTTCCTCTTAAGGAAGCCAGCCGTTTCGGTATTATGAACACAGACGGCGAGACAGACCGTATCACCGAGTTTGTTGAGAAGCCGCCGGTACCTGAGAGCAATCTTGCCTCCATGGGTATCTATATTTTTAACTGGAAGCTGCTTCGCAAGCTGCTTCTTGCAGATATGAAGAACCCGGATTCCAACCATGACTTTGGTAAGGACATCATTCCTACTCTTCTTGGCGATGAGAAGCGTCTTTTCGCTTACCGTTTCAAAGGCTACTGGAAGGATGTTGGAACCATAGATTCTCTCTGGGAGGCAAATATGGATCTTCTCAGCCCGGATAACGAGTTGGATTTAAGCGACCTTACCTGGAAGATTTACACCGAAGATGTAACTGCACTTCCGCAGTATATTGGCACAGAGGCCAGAATCCAGAACGCTTACATAACCCAGGGCTGTGTAATTGAAGGCGAGGTTACCAATTCCGTAATCTTTACCGGAGCTAAGGTAAGACCAGGTGCAAAGGTAATTGACAGTGTACTTATGCCAGGTGCTATTGTGGAGGATGGTGCTGTCGTAATACGTGCCCTTGTTGCCAATGGCGTAAACATCGGCAAGGGTGCTCTTGTAGGAAGTGCTGACAGTGAGCACATCGAGCTGATTGCGAAACGAGTAAAGGGGGCCGAATAATATGTATAAAGCATTTGGAATTGTAAACTCATCATCCAGAAACATCCGTGTAGAGGGACTTGAGGACTACCGTCCGATCGGAGCTTTCTCATTCCTGGGCAGATACCGTATGGTCGACTTCCCGATTTCCAACCTGAGCAACAGCGGCATTGACCGCATTCAGATCTACGTAAAAGAGAAGCCAAGAACTCTGGTTTCCCATATCGGCACCGGACGCCATTATAACATTAACTCCAAGAGCGGACGGCTGCAGATTCTTTTCACTGACAGCGACCAGAGAAACAATATCTATAACACCGATATTGCTTCCTATTATGAAAATATGGAATGTATCGAAGAAATGCATCATCCGTATGTGGTAATTACCCCTGATTATATGGTTTATACCGCAGATTTTTCCAGGCTGATCGAGCAGCATATCCAGTCCGAAGCTGACATCACCCTGCTTTATCACGCAGTAGACAATGCGAAGGATGCTTACCTGAACTGTAATATCCTGAATCTGAACAAGCAGAAGGGTGTGCTCTCCATTGAGCCAAACCACGGAAATGCCAAGAACCGCAATATTTTCATGGACACCTACATTATGAAGAGGGAGCTGTTTATTGAACTGATCCGCAAGGCAAAGGCAATTTCTTCAGCCTTTACTCTTGCAGACATTATCAACGAGCTTCATAATGAGCTGGATGTAAGAGGAATTTCCCACCGCGGCTTCTTCGCTTCCATCACAGATTTCCAGAGCTATTACGATGCCAATATGGATCTGATCGATATCAAGGCTGCACAGACACTTTTCGATCCGGAATGGCCAATTTATACCCGTACCAATGATTCCTGTCCGACTCATTATTATGAGACCGCCCAGATCCGCAACTCTGTTGTTTCCAACGGCTGCCAGGTGGAGGGAACCATTGAGAATTCCATTCTCGGCCGTGGCTGCATTATTCACAAGGATGCCGTGATCAAAAACAGTGTTATTCTTTCCGGTGCTGAAATCGGCGAAGGCGTACATATAGAGAACCAGGTAGTAGACAAGATGGTCAAAATCCTTCATGTGAAGGAGGTTGTCTCCGATCCGGCACTTCCTGGATATATTAAGAGAAGAGATATTCTGTAAGCATTGCACTCCAGAGCCTGTTTGGAAAATCAGCTACACTTCCAAAAAATAAAAGTCCCGAGCGGTTTTGCCCGCCGGGACTTTCTTTTTATATTCTTACCTGCTCCAGCATTTCCTCTAGCCTGCCCGGTATACTGGTACCGGCAGTAACAAGCTTCAGCTGCACTCCAGGCAGCTCCGGAAATCTCAGAGCCTCTACTCTTCTGCACATTTCCTTCTGGATTTCGGAAAGCTCCTCTTCCGTAGCCTTAAAAAATACTGTCACAAAATCATCGCCGGAATATCTGAGCACATCGCCTTTGCCAGCCGCAACATCCCGAAGCACACCTGCAACCTGGCGAAGTACATCATCTCCAGCCTGATGTCCGAAATTCTCGTTAATTCTTTTAAAGTTCTTAATATCTGCAAACATAAGAGCTGCTGCATTGTCCATTTTGCTCAGCTTCTCCACATAATAGCGCTTATTATAAACTCCGGTTACAGGGTCTATATAAACCTTCTCCTTATGAATCCTTACAGATGACAGGATCTCATCTTCGGAATATCCATCAGGCATAAAATCACCATCTATCCTGGAAGCCATTTCCAGACAACAGGGTTTCCCATCAATCTCCACATACATGGATACCACCTGATAGGGAGCATCCCCTGCAACCTCAAGCTTTGTCATGCGCTTCCTGGTCTGCATGCTGAGCCTGGAAATACAGTTGCTGCATTTTTCCAGACAATTCCATATGTCTGAACAGGAAGTTTCACTCTCCCACATTTTTCCGTCTTTTTCTATATGGATAACCTTATTTGTTGTGGGATCTACATACCGTACCAGATCATAGGAGATCTGCAGGTACTGAAGCAGAAGCCACGCTTCAGTTCCATCTGTAGAAAAGCCGCATTTCTTAAACCGGTCATAAAAACTGGAAAATTCTGCACTGCGGTCTTTTTTCAAGACTTTCAGGCCCTCCTCCCGGACGGTTTCCATAACCGTATAATCACCCGTAATATCTGTCAGCTTTCCAACAACACCTGTATAACCTTTTTCAGCACCATCTGTCCAGATCACCCTGCATTCGCACCGGTAGTGGCAGGGACTTTTTCCATCTTTGAGCAAAAGATTGCTTGACACGTCCGGCGTTTCCCGGGTGGCCTGGGTAATCTTCCGGATAAGCCGTTTCAGGGATTGCTCCTCCACAAGATCTTTCAGCACACCGCTCTGCAATGGGGAAAATAAAGGTTCCGTAATCCCGCTTCGTTTGCAGCCAGCCTGGTTAAAGGTGAGAAGCGGTGGTGAAATGGTATAAGTAAAAATAATATTTCTGCTGCCCTCTGCCAGGAAATTATAGCGCATTCTCTCAACTTCCAGCTGCTGCACAATTTTCTCTGAGGAATCCATCTCAAAATCGTGAAATCTGCTGGCAATATCAGAAAGGTCTGTCTGCTCATACCTTTCCTTGGATTTATAGCCCATTTTTTTCTTCAGGGAGGAAGAAATATCCAGAAGGCACTCCAGCATCAGCGGATTAAATGCACCACACTGTCCTGCCAGTATCATCTCGATGGCTTTTTCATGAGAATAGGCATCTTTATAGCATCTCTCACTGGTCAATGCGTCATATACGTCAGCTAACGCCACAACCTGTGCTGAAACAGGGATTTCTTCCCCTTTTAATCCATCCGGGTATCCGCCTCCATCGTAACGTTCATGATGCCAGCGGCAGATCTCGTATGCAGTCTTGACAAGAGGCTCCTCCTTCTGGTCAAGGGGCAGCTCTGACAGCATATTGGCACCTGCCATGGAATGTCCCTTTATTACTGCAAATTCTTCGGCTGTAAGTCTGCCCGGCTTATTCAGGATTTCATCCGGAATACTGATCTTGCCTATGTCATGGAGCGCAGAGGCTGTGGTAATCATCCGGATCTGTTCCTTGCTCAGGGCATACCTGTTATTTTCCTTCTGAACCAGCTGGCGAAGCAGCATTTCTGTGATCGTCTGAATGTGCAGCACATGAAGCCCGCTCTCTCCATTGCGGAATTCCACTATATGAGAAAGAATATTGATCATCAGCTTGCTGCTTTTTTCTCTCTCATAAATCTGATTGGAAACAATACTGGTCATCCGGCGCTGCTTGGCTCCCAGAAGTATAGCATTGGCTGAACGGCGTAATACCATGTTTGCATCAAAAGGTTTTCCGATAAAATCGGTGACACCCAGATCGTACCCACGTTTTATGTAAACAGGAGAATTTTCTGACGAAATAATCACAACCGGAATAGCCTCAATCCAGTGTTCTTTATTCATATAAGAAAGAACCTCGAAGCCATCCATTTTGGGCATAACAATATCCAGAAGAAGCAGCGAAATCTCCTCGGCATGCTTCTGAAGGCAGTCAACTGCCTGCACCCCGTCTTTCGCCTGTATGATATCATATTCCTCTTCCAAAATTGCAGTTAAAAGTTCGCGGTTCATTTCTGAATCATCCGCTATAAGAATCTTTTGTTTCGTTATAACTTCACTCATTTTATAATTTCCCTCGCTGGTGCAGGTACCCCCCACGCCAGTTTCCGTTTTACTGTTAAGCTGACAGCTTTTATAATATGGGTGCTATCATGTCCTGATATTTCTGTCGTTTCATGTGAATTATTTCTTCGGTCTGAAATCCTTGATTTGTTTTGGAATTTTCAACAGAACTGTCAAGATTTAATTATCGCAGTGCAGGTATCAGAAAGCTATCGTTCGCGGACTGATCAATAGATACCTAAATTCTTTCCGATTCCACCTTTACTTATATGAGTTTAACAGTCCGCCGCATTAATGTCAACCATCTGTAACTTTTTTTGTTCAGAGGATTTACACAGCTTTGAAATACCGTTACAATAGTTGTATTTGAATTACACAGATATACTGATTACTGTTACCAGGAGGTTTTTTTATGGAAATTACAAGACCTGATTATTATAAAGATTTTTCCTGTATCGCAGGTGCCTGTCCCGACACCTGCTGTGCCGGCTGGCAGATCGCCATTGATGACAAAAGCCTGAAAAAATATAAGCGTGTGAAGGGAGCTTTCCGGAACCGTCTTCATAATGATATTGACTGGAAGGAGAAGGTTTTCCGCCAGTATGGGAAGCGGTGTGCATTTTTAAATGAGGACAGCCTCTGCGACATCTACAGCGAGGTTGGAAAACGGATGCTTTGCGATACCTGCCGGAAATATCCGCGGCACATCGAAGAATTTGAAGGTCTGCGGGAATATTCCCTGTCTCTTTCCTGTCCGGAGGCAGCCAGGATTCTGCTTGGCAGAAGGGAAAAGGTAACCTTCCAGACAGCGGAGGTTCCCTCCCCGGAAGAAACCTATGATGATTTTGACTATATGCTTTTCACTGCCCTTGAAGATACCAGGGAATACTTTCTTGAGGTGCTGCAGAACCGGCAGATTCCCATGCGGCTTCGTATGTGGAAGATACTGGCTGCAGCCAGTGATTTCCAACGCTGTGTGGACCGGAGCCAGCTTTTCAAATGGGAAGAGCTCCGGGAGCGTCACAAAGCCTCCGGATATGGCGAAGTCTTTACCTCGAAGGTGCAGAAGCATATGAACAAAAAGGCTACGCCAGATGAACTTCTGAAGGCCATGTGGAAGGCGGTTGTTCCCAAAATGGAGGTTCTCAGACCGGGTTGGCAGGAGTTTCTGAAGACAAATTTACAGGCGCTTTACGGCGGCGCAAAGGCTTCCGGCGTTTCCCCCGCTTCCGTTTACTCTCAGAATCGTGCCGATTTCGAAAAGGCTTACCCGGGCTGGAATATTCAGGAAGAGCAGCTGCTTGTATATTGGATTTACACGTATTTCTGCGGCGCTGTTTATGACGGCGAAATTTTTGCCAAGGTAAAAATGGCTGTGGTCTGCACCCTGCTGATCCATGAGCTGGATATGGGCGCTTACCTGAGAAATGGGAGGGTGTTCTGTCTGGAAGACCAGATAGATATTTGTTACCGCTTCTCCAGAGAGCTGGAGCATTCGGATCTGAATCTGAATACGTTTGAAGATTTACTTTCCATTAATAAGCTGTTTTCACTGGAAAATCTGCTTCGCATTTGCTAACCGCGACCATCGTCCCAACTAAGCCTAATGTCAAAACGAAATTTACAAAAATGGTTACTATCCACGGAAGGAACAGTAACCAAAAAATTGAACCACAATTCATTATATGTGCCATAATACAGCTAAAATTTTCGTTTATAATTACAAAGGAGGAATCCTGCCATGCCATCACCAGTTATCATTCGCCCTGCTACGCCAGAAGACGCAGAGGCGCTCCTTTCCATCTATGCCCCTTATGTAGCGCATACCGCAATTACTTTCGAATATGATGTTCCGTCTCTGGAGGAATTTCGGAAGCGGATTGCACACACACTACAGCATTATCCTTATCTTGTAGCCGAACGGGTAATAAACCGTTCCACACCTGGTGTCAAGGATGAGGGGAACTGCAGTGCATGTACTGAAATCGCAGGCTACGCCTACGCAGGACCGCTCCACGCCCGGGCTGCCTATGCCTGGTCTGTGGAAACTTCCATCTATGTAAGAGAATCTGAGAGGAAATCCGGAATCGGCAAGGCGCTTTACGCTTCTCTGGAAAAAGCGCTTGCCGCCCAGAATATGACCAATCTAAATGCCTGCATCGCCAGCCCTGTTGTGGATGACGAATACCTGAACCATAACAGCATTCACTTTCACGAACATCTTGGCTACTCCATGGTAGGCGAATTCCACAAATGTGCTTATAAGTTCGGCCGTTGGTACAATATGGTCTGGATGGAAAAAATCATCGCCGCTCATCCCCACAGGCAGCCCGATGTAATTCCCTTTGGACAGATTCCGCCAGAAATTTACTGCTAAGTAACAGCCCGGCAACATTGAGTTCAATGGCTGCTTTCTCAGTTCCCTGTATTCCTTCTCAAACAGGCATTCTGCACTGAGTGCAGGTACCTCTTTGGATACTTCCTGCTCCTCGAGCACCTGGAAATCCAGTGTTTTCACCGCAATTTTCGGGTTTTCTGTGAACTTTGTTCACAAAAAACACCCGGGAGTACAGAGACAATCCTCTGTTCCCGGGTATTTCTTTATCAGTTTATTTTTTTCAGCCAGAAGAATCCATATGCAGGTACATTTACACCTGCGGCTTCCATCTCCTGTCCGGTGATCAGATCCTTGTAAATTCCATCACGTTCATTAATCCATGCTGTCTTATCATATTCGCTGAAGTTAAACAGGCCGTAAATTTTCTCCCCTTCATAATAACGGCCAATGCAGAGAATACTGTTATCCCATGTATCCACAGTCCAGGTATCTGCATTTGTCATAAATGCCTTCTCTGTTTTGCGGATTTTTTCCAGCTGGAGCAGACGTTTGTTCAATTTACCCTCCACAGTTCTGGCGTTGCTGCTCATGGCTGCGCGCTCCCAATTCATAACCCCTCTGTGAATGTATCGGGAATCCGGAGCTTTGTCCGGATCATTTTTGTATGAATAATCATTTACCTGTCCGATTTCGTCTCCACTGTAGATCACGGGAATTCCGGACTGCATAAACATATAGGCATGAAGCATAACATCCATCTGGATTGCTTTTTCCATTGCCGCTTTGTTTTTCTCAAATCCCGCCTTCTCAATACCGCACATCGAAGCGGTGGTTCCGCAGAATCTTGCATCTCCAGTTACCGGATCCTCATTGTAAAGCACTCCGCGACTGTTGCTCTCCCCTGCAAAGCCCTGGAAATAGTCATTGAGATATTTCTTATGAGAACGTTCTGCAATGCCCTCCTGCTGAAGTGTGGCATAATCCAGTCCCCAGCCAATATCATCGTGGCAGCGCAGATAATTCAGGAATACGTAATCCTTCGGCAGACCATTGACAATATCAAGCTGTTTTTTCAGAAGACGTACATCCCTGGTGGCAACAGTATGCCATGTAGTAGCCATTGTAGTTACATTGTAAAGCATATGGCATTCCGGTTTTTCTACAGTTCCAAAGTATGGCACAACCTTTTCAGGCTCCATAACTACTTCTCCAAGAAGAATCACTCCCGGGCATACAATCTCGCTGATCAGGCGCATCATACGCACAATGGTGTGTACCTGCGGAAGATTCCGGCATGGTGTGTTCAGCTCTTTCCAGATATAGGGAACTGCATCAATTCGGATTACATCAATTCCCTTGTTTGCAAGGAAAAGGAAATTATACATCATCTCATTAAAAACCCGGGGATTTCCATAGTTCAGATCCCACTGATAGGGGTAAAAGGTGGTCATTACATAATGCCCGATTTCCGGCAGCCAGGTAAAGTTACCCGGAGCTGTGGTTGGAAATACCTGGGGCACTGTTTTCTCATAAAGGGACGGAATATACGGATTGTCGTAGAAGAAGTAACGGCTCATATATTCCCCGTCGCCCTGGCGGGCTTTTTTTGCCCATTCATGGTCTTCCGAAGTGTGGTTCATAACAAAGTCCATACACAGGCTGATGCCTTTTTTGTGGCAGGCACCGGCAAGTGCCTCCAGATCATCCATCGTTCCCAGATTTTCCTGTACTTTACGGAAATCAGCCACTGCATAACCGCCATCAGAACGGCCTTTCGGCGTATCCAGAAACGGCATCAGATGAATGTAATTTACGTTGTTTTTTTCCAGATAGTCAAGCTTGCTTTCCACACCTTTCATGTTTCCTGCAAAATTGTCTATGTAAAACATCATGCCAAGCATGTCATTTTTCTTATACCAGCCCGGATCTGCTTCACGCTTTTGATCCAGTGCCTTCAATGTGCTGCTTCGTTCTTCATAGAAGCGGTGCAGCTGATCGCATAACTCGAAAAACATGGAATCATTTCCATAAAGCTCCATGTACAGCCAGCGTAATTCATCTGTTTTTTTTGCCATACGATCCTGAAAGATCTTATCTGTTTTCTCTCTTTGCTTCACTTTATATCCTCCTCGTATCTGCCGGCAATTCTCAAAGCTTCAGCTCGTACTTTGTAACATCCATCTCCACTTTGCCATCTGCAAAGAAGGAAATTCCATCTGCCTCCAGATCTGTATAAATCGTTGCAGTCATCACATGCTCTCCATCATTTACAAAAATCTCAGCACTGAAACGGTCCAGAATCAGGCGAAGCTTAATCTCTCCATTTTCACTGTTCACAAGGCTTCTTCTCTGATGGATAATTGCGCGTCTGGAGCCTGAAAACTTACGATCGATTTTCAATACGGATTCATAAGGGCGAAAGCTTACTGCTGTATGGTACGTATCATTCTGGGCAAAACGCACTGCAAATTTCTTATAAATATTCTGCGCATCTGCCGGACGAAGAGTGATTTCCATATCCACGCATCTTCCCTCTATGCCATCCAGACGAATTACATCCTCAAAAGCAACATTCTTATATTCTGTCTTATTTGTGCGAAGCTTCTCAATTTCCCGAACCGGTTTCTGGATCAGGCGGCCGTCTTTAATGGAAAGCTCTCTTGGAAGGCTCATCTGTCCAAACCATTTTCCCTTCGGAATTCTGTTATTCGCACATGTATCCCAGTTCTGCATCCAGCCGATCATAATTCTTCTTCCGTCTGGTGCTTCCACTGTCTGCATTGCATAATAGTCGATACCATAGTCCACTGCCTGGTCTTTTTCCGGGATAAAGGTTTTGGTCTCCTCATCAAATTTACCAATCAGGCAAAGAGTTCCATCACCATTGTGGTACTCAAAGCCTTTTGGAAGCATATCCTGAGGGCTTACAAGTACTACATCTTTTCCATCCAGGGTAAAGAAATCCGGGCACTCCCACATTTTTCCGAATCTGCCATCATTAGAAAGCATTACGGATTCAAACTCCCAGTTAAACCCATCTTCACTTCTATACAGAAGAATACGGCCGCCTGTTCCGTCCGCCCTGTCATTTACGATCACGCAGCGGTAGGTGCCATCCTCGCATTTCCACATTTTCGGATCGCGGAAATCAAAAGGACTGCTGTTTTCCGGCATGTCTTCTGCTGTAAGAATCGGATTTCGTACATCCTTTTCATAGTCCATTCCATCGCCAACTGCAAGGCTTTGTGTCTGTATGTCGCGGACACCTCCGCCTGGCTGTGCCTCCTTACGCACACTGGTGTACATGAAAAGCTGTTTTCCATCTGGAAGAGTAATGGCGCTTCCGGAGAAACATCCTACGTAATCATATGGCATGTCCGGGGCAATGGCCGCCGGAAGGTATTCCCAGTGAAGAAGGTCATCACTTACCGCATGTCCCCAGTGCATTGGTCCCCACTGGGAATCATATGGATAATACTGGTAAAATAAATGAAATTTGTCTTTGTAATAAGAAAAACCATTGGGGTCATTCATCCATCCAACTTTTGGAGATAAATGAAATTCCGGTCTCTCCAAAGGTGTAATATTCTGAGCCATTGCATCTTCGTATCTTCTGGCATCTCTTAAAGTCTGACTTATCATAATCATATCTCCTGTTTTTATTTATTATTCAAAACATATTTCAAAATAGTAATTATGGGGCCCAAAAATATCACTATCATTGGACCCCATCTTGATTTTAGCCTTTTACTGCTCCGGAGGTAACACCTTCAACGATGTAACGCTGCAGGAACAGATACAGAACCAGGATCGGGAGCATAGCCAGAAGGAGGGCGGCCATTACCAGTCCGAGGTCTGTTGAATAAGTACCATAGAATGCCTGTGTTGCAATCGGAAGAGTATACAGTTCTTTACGTCCGAGAACAAGGCTTGGAAGAAGGTAATCATTCCAGAATGCCATTGCATCAATAATCGCAACTGTTGCGATGGTTGGTTTCAGAAGCGGAAATACAATTTTCCAGTATGTCTGCCATCTGGTACATCCATCAATAAATGCTGCTTCTTCCAGCTCCATCGGAACGCTGGTGTGAATTGCACCATGGAACATGAAGGTCGCCATGGAAAGGGAAAATCCCACATGCATAAGAATCAGAGTAATACGGCTGTTCAGTACTCCAAAGATACCACCGTAAAGAGAAACCAGTGGGATCATAAGTACCTGGAACGGAATAACCATAGATGCGATCATCAGGGAAAACAAAATACCGCATGCTTTCCATTTGTTACGAACGATTACAAACGCTGTCATTGCAGAAAGCATAATTGTAAAGATCGTAGAAACTGTGGTGATCAAAAGAGAGTTTGTAAAAGATGTTGCAAAGTTCATCTTCTTCATGGCATCTGTAAAGTTGGTCAGAATAAAGCCGTGAGAGCCAACCAGTGCCAGCGGATCTGCCGTGATATCACCTTTTGTCTTAAACGCATTGAAAATTACCATGATAAACGGGAAGATAAATGCCAGGAACAGGATAACCAGCACTGCCATTGTAATAAAATGGCTGACTTTTTTCTTCTGAGCTGCTTTTTTGTTTTCATCCATCATGCTGCCACCTCCCCTTTCTTACCAATGTAAACCTGAGTAACTCCTACGATTGCGCAGACAACAAACAGGATCAATGCCTCTGCCTGGCCGGTACCGTAGTTTTTGTAAGTAAACGCCTGATTGTATACGTGCATAGCTGCCATTACAGAAGAGTTAAATGGCTCACCTTTTGTCAGGGAAAGGTTTACATCGTATACCATAAAGCATCTTGTGATCGTTAAGAAAAGACACTGTACAAAAGAAGATCTCATAAGCGGGATCGTTACGTTAATGGTTGCCTGTGTCTTGGTGCAGCCGTCGATCTGGGCAGCTTCCATAAGGCTCTTGGATACGCTCATAAATCCGGCTACATAAATCAGCATCATATATCCTGCGTACTGCCACACAGATACGATGATCAGACATGCCATTGCACCGTTGGTGGTTGCCAGCCAGGATGTGGAAAGAGCACCTACAGAAAGAGATTTTCCAAGTGATACAAATGCACGGTTAAATACGAACTTCCATACATAACCAAGTACGATACCACCGATCAGGTTCGGAACAAAGAAGCCTGCACGGAAGAAGTTCTGGCCTTTAATTCCGCTGGTAAGAAGGTATGCAAGGAAAAATGCTACCACGTTTACCAGGATTACGGCGATAACAGAATAAATCAAGGTACGTCCAAGTGCCTGCCAGTAAGCTGCATCCTGAAATGTAGCAATGTAGTTTGCCAGTCCAACAAATGGTTTGTCTTTTGAAACACCGTCCCAGCTTGTAAATGTAAGATATAATCCGTAGATAAATGGAAGGATTACAACTGCACTAAACAGGACAGTGGAAACGCCAGCGAACATCAAGTACTGTTTTACTTTATATTTCATGGTGTTTTGTTCCATAATCACGATCCCCTTTCCCTTTTCTTTTTTGTCTCCACCCTTTTCCCGCTGCCTCCGAAACTCTATAATCCAGTACTTTTCTTTTTGTGAGGGAAAGAGACCGCACGCCGCATGGCACAGGCGTGCAGCCTCTTGAGGGGTGGCAAATTTCTATAAAACTACAGTATGTTTGTTAAATTAATAAGTTGTTACCAAAGGATAATTCTTAGTGCTCTACAGGAGTTGTGTTCTTCCAGTAGTCTTCAATCTCTGCTGCAAACTCAGCTCTGTCAATCTGTCCTGCCAGATATTTCTGGAAGGTTGCACCGCAAATGGAAAGGTGATCATCCGGAAGGTAATTGTAGTTATCAATCAGAGCTGCTTCATCAGCATATTTCTTAACAGATTTTCCAAGTGGATCGGATACTTCTTTTTCATTGTTGGAGAATGCAGGTACAAGTGCACATGTCTCAGCAATGAAGCTCTGTCCTTCATCGGAATCAGCAAGCCATGTAAGGAAGTCCTTAGCTGCCTGACGCTGCTCATCACTTGTTGCATCAGAGGAATCGATCATCATGAATTTGGAACCTCCACCAACAAGCTTCTCATTGGATCCGTCATCTGTGTTCTGCGGTACTGGCATCATTCCCATATTCTCTGTATAATCATATGCATTGATTACGGACCAGTCCCAGTTTCCTCCGAACATGAATGCGATCTGTCCTTCAGCAAGCATCATCTCGGTTGTCTCACGCTCTGCAGCGATTGCAGAATCTTTTGCGTAATTATTCTCCATCATTACATCGAAGAAGTCCATAAGAGAATTGAATTTCTCATTGTTTGCAAGGTCTGCTGTTCCTTCATAAAGAGAGGAAACAAATGCTTCTACATCTGGCTGCTGCTCGTAAACCTCAGCAAGGAAGTGAGCTGCAAGGGACCAATCCTCTTTCATGATACCGGTAGGTGTTTCCATTCCGCCTTCTTTCAGTTTCTCAAGAAGCTCTTTAAAAGAATCAAGTGTCTTGTAATCATCCGGATTGAAGGTCTCGCCTGTGATTGCTTCGATTGCATCTGCATTGTAAATAACACCGCGTGCTTCAAGGCAGGTCGGGAAACCATTGATCTGTCCGTCAACTCCGATTGCGTAATCAGTCTCATTAACCCAGCTCTGATCGCTTAAATCAATTGCATGGTCTGCTGCAAGTGAATAGATATCTTTCGGGTCTACCATAGAGATTGTATATGGATCATTCGCAGAATATCTGGTAGCCAGATGAGCAGATACTGTATCACTGTTGTAATAAACCTCTACGCCAACGCCGGTCTCTTCTGCATACTGAGCAGCTAACTCTTCGAACTGGCTCTGAACCTCCATCTTGGAGTTAAAAATTGTGATGTTCACATCGTCTGCCATAACCGGTACAGATACACTTGCCATTGTTGCTGCTGCAGTTGCAACTGCAATTGCCATTGAAATACGTTTTTTCATTTTTGCTTCCTCCTGTTTTTTACGTTCTTATTGAGACGTTTTCTTGATGATTGTATGATAGCATTGCGCTTCTAATATGTCAAGCGGTTGTCATATTTTTCTGTGGTTTTAAAGTCATTTCGTTAGTTTTATACTATTTCAAGCATCTTATTTTGTGCATTTTTACATGTGTTTTATATTGATATGTTGTGTAATTTCAGTTTTTTCTGTTTTTTCTTAAAATTCGCTCTTTTTAATATCGCAACCGTATATCATATCTGTTATGCTGAACAACATGTGCAAAAGCTTTGTTACCCTTTGCGTGCCAGATGCCACCTGCTTTAGCGGACAGATTCCTATTGCATAAAAAAATCAGCTGCTACGCAAAAACCAGAGGCAATTACTATAACAGCTGACTTGTATTTTTTTATTTTGGAAATTCCCAAATCATCTTAAAGAAACTCCTGTTTCCTTCAGGTTGTTCCCCGCTCAACCAGGGTAACCGGAAATACGGCTTTGGTGGGTACCATTTTTCCCTCATCGATCTGCGCAATGGCAGCAACTGCCATCTCTGCCATCTGCTCCACAGGCTGATGAATCGTCGTAAGTCCCGGACTGGTAAACTGCGCAATGTTCACATCGTCAAATCCTACGATTTTCAACTGCTCCGGAACCTTAATTCCCAGATCCGCGCATGCATGCAGTACATAGGCACCAATAACATCTGAACTGGCAAATACGCCATCCACCTCAGGATTGTCTACCAGTGCCTGTCTTACATATTCATAATATTCCAGAGAATCAAAAAGACGGTTATCCGTTACCATAACCACATTTTCTTCATTTCGATTCTTACAGATATCACGGAATGCAACCTCACGAAGATCTCCTGGCATATGGATGTCGACCCCTGCACTTACTCCGCCGATAAACATCAGCTTCCTGCAGCCCTTCTCTATCAGCAGCTCCGTTGCAAGCACCCCGCCCTGATAGTTATCACATTCAATTCCGGAGGTTCCCTCATCCATGGAACGCTCCAGTGTGATCAATGGGAAATTCAGGCCTTCGAATTTCTCTGTTTCAAAGCTTCCACTACAGAGAACCACACCTGCAACTCTTTCGCTTTTGCACATCTCAATGCACTGTTCTTCACGTTCTTCCTTATATCTGGAAACAAAGAGCATGATGCGGTATCCCCGTTTCGCAGCTTCTCTCTCCAGGCAGCTTAACACCTTGGAAAAATAAGGATGTTCAATACTCGGCAGAATAATTCCGATGGTATTACTTTTCTGTTTAGACAGAGCACGGGCTGTCTCATTAGGCTGATAATTCAGTTCCTTCATCACCTGATATACTTTCTCTCTGGTCTTGTCACTGATATAGCCTCTGTTATTCAGGACTCTGGAAACCGTTCCTACCGTCAGACCCGAGGCCTTCGCCACATCCTTAAGTGTTGCCATATATATAAATCTCCTTTATTGCGAGCTACAGTAATTTTTTAATTTCATCTTGATTTTATCACCTCGTAGTTTCTTGTGTCAACCGATAAATATATTCTGCTTCTACATCCACCCGGCATCCATATTGCTGCATGCCATCACCACACTGTCGATTCCCAGAAGGATCAGATAGACGCCGATGATGAAGCCTGCGGAAAACAGAGCTATGGCAGGCCAGATGATCATGAAACAGCCCAGGATGATTCCAAAAATATTTACGATCATAGTAAAGTAACAGAAAAATTTTCCTGCCAGGCGGACCAGCGGGAGGTGGGTCAGTCTGGAAACGGAATGGGCGATGAACCAGATTGGGAGAAGCAAGGTCATGATCAGTTCTCCGGCGTTTGGATACATCAGAAGCATTAAGCCGGCAAGAAGACTCAAAATACCGGATATCAGGGCAACTGTAGGTGCAAAACCAACATAATGCTCCGTCTTTGCATAAAATACGATATCTGAGATTCCTGTAATCACAGCGAGAATGCCATATACGACGGTGATTCCCCGGATAGTATTTCCAGGATTAAATAAGGTGTAGATTCCAAGAAGGATCAGCAGGATTCCCTCGATGAGTTCCAGCCATCCATAGCGTGAACGTCTTCTCATTTTTCCTCACTCTCCTCTTTGTTCAAAATTTCCATAAACTCTTCACCGGTTATGGTCTCTTTTTCGTAAAGGAACATGGCCAGTTCATCCAGTTTTTTACGGTTGTCTGTCAAAATCTTTTTAGCTTTTTCGTGTTCCCGTTTCACAAGCTCTACCACTTTTTCATCAATTTCCTTCTGGGTGTCTGCTGAGCAGGAAAGAGATGCGTCACCACCGAGATACTGGTTGGTAACAGTCTCCATAGCCACCATGTCAAACTCGTCAGTCATTCCATAGCGGGTAATCATGGCTCTTGCAATTTTGGTGGCCTGTTCAATATCGTTAGAAGCGCCAGTAGTAATCTCGCCGAAAACAATTTCCTCTGCAGCACGTCCGCCTGTGAAGGTTGCAATCTTATTTTCCAGCTCTTTCTTTGTCATCAGATACTTATCACCAGTTTCTACCTGCATGGTATAGCCGAGCGCACCGGAGGTACGGGGGATAATGGTGATCTTCTGAACAGGAGCGGAATGGCTCTGAAGGGCTGCCACCAGAGCATGTCCGATTTCATGATAGGAAACCACTTTTTTCTCCTGGTCGGAGAGAACTGCGTTTTTCTTCTGGTAACCTGCGATTACCACCTCAATACTCTCTTCCAGGTCTGCTTCTGTAACCACTGTACGTCCGCTGCGGACTGCGCGAAGAGCTGCCTCGTTAATGATATTTGCCAGCTCGGCTCCGGATGCACCAGATGCCATACGTGCGATGGTGTGGAAATCCACATCATCGGATGCTTTGATTTTTCTTGCATGAACCTTCAGAATTGCTTCACGTCCTGCAAGATCGGGAAGCTCAACCGGTACGCGGCGGTCAAAACGTCCTGGACGGGTAAGTGCCGGGTCAAGGGATTCCGGTCGGTTGGTTGCTGCCAGAATGATAACACCGTTGTTGCCTTCGAAGCCATCCATCTCTGTGAGCAGCTGATTCAGCGTCTGCTCACGCTCATCGTTGCCGCCTACCTGGCCGTCACGTTTTTTACCGATGGCATCAATCTCATCAATGAATACGATACATGGGGCTTTCTCTTTCGCCTGCTTGAAAAGATCACGAACCTTGGAGGCACCCATACCTACAAACATTTCTACGAATTCAGAGCCGGACATGGAAAAGAATGGAACATTCGCTTCTCCGGCAACGGCTTTGGCAAGCATTGTTTTACCGGTACCTGGAGGGCCTACAAGGAGAACACCTTTCGGCATGGAAGCTCCCACGTCTGTGTATTTTTTCGGGTTGTGAAGATAATCTACAATCTCTGCAAGATTTTCCTTGGCTTCATCCTCTCCGGCTACATCGGAGAAACGAATTCCTTCACTGGACTGGACGTAAACCTTTGCATTGCTTTTTCCCATGCCAAATGCCATGGAGTTTTTGCCTCCAGCCTGCTCCATCAGCTTCTTCGCCATATAATTTCCAAGAACTATGAAAATGATCAACGGCAGAAGTCCGGTTACCAGGAAGCTGAGAATCGGGGAGGTCTGCTGGTCGATGTCCTTGGTAAAGGTGGCACCGCACTCATACAGACGGTCGGTGAGATCGGGGTCATTCATAAGACCGGTTTTATAAATTTTTTCGTTGTTCTTATCGGTAAAGACGATCTGGTTATCTTCTACTTCTACTTTACCGATGTTTTTTTCATTGATCATGCTCATGAAGGTACCATAATCGGTTTCTTCTACCTGATGCTCCATCAAGATTGGGGAAACCACCAGGTTAAAGACGATCAGCACCAGAAGCACAATGCTGTAGTAGTAGACCAACGGCTTTTTTGGGGTTTTTACTTCTTTCATGGTTGTAATCCTTTCTTATGTAAACTAATAGTGTCTACTCTTCTGCCTCTTTCTTCTCTTCCAGGCGCTGGGCTTCAATAGCCTCCAGCGATACCAGAAGCGCCCGGTTTACTGCCTGCATGGCAAAATCAAGGGCGTATTCTGCGGTGAGGATTTTCTCCTCCGTTCCCGGGAGCACATTTCCAAATATTGGCTCCTTATTTTTCAATTTTATGTTTTCTTCCTCCAGCACTTTTCCAACTGCTGCCTCCACCTGGTCGTAGACACCTGCCAGCTTCATTACACAGTCTGTCTTGGAATATCGAAGTCTGTTTTCCAAAGTGATACGGCTTTCCTGACATTCCTGCCGGAGATTCTGGATCTGTTGGTGGAGTCTTTCCGCATCCATACTCTCTGCCAGCTGAATCCGGCTGTGGGTCTGTTCCAGTTTTTTATCCAGCTCGTACATTTTTACGGATAAAATTTCATGTGCCATATATGGTTCCCTCCTCTCCTTGCGGATTACGTTATCACTTCCAGCCTTCCTCAAACAGGATCTAAAGCGTGTTTGAAAAAGGCATTCTGCAAAATGTGCGTCACAATCACGCTCCGTAATCCTAATAATTTTATTCTAGTACAAGCAAAAGAAAGTGTCGATAGTCAGAAATTTCACCGTGTATAGACAAAACGGGCAAAGTGTAAAAAATACACCTCGCCCGTTTGATCTCTTATTTAGTTTCCTCCATGTATTTGCATCCGGCCTCTGGATTCTATTTCCAGTCAGTCTCCGCCATATACCGCTATATCTATATCGCTTCTTTCTGTATTGTTTCCCCTTGCACGCGATCTAAACAATATAACTTTCCTGACAGAATACCTCTTAGCAAACGTTACAATATCTTTTACAACCCTTTCCGGAAGATCATAGCCCATACTTTGCCGCCTCCATTTCCTGCAAATACAGTCAAACGATATTTTATAGTTCTTCTGGAGCATTCTTTCCCATCATAATCAAATAGACTTCGTGTACGATCATATCCAGATTCTTCGTATCCTCCGGTGTCCAGTCCTGGAAAATACCAAAGATAGCATGGCTGTGGTAACGGAGGATCAGTTTCAGCTCCTGGCGGCTATAATTCTGGTACAGATTTTTTTCTTCCACAATGCTCTCAAACAACTCGTAGGTTCCTTGCATAAGGGTTTGTTCCAGTTCTTTGCCATAATTACTTTCTATGCCTTTCCGCACTTCGGGTATAGCATTGATGGCAAAAACAAACAGATACTTCAGCGCTGCTTCTGCGCCGCCTTGCTCTTTGCACGCCTCCAGCAACCGCCTGGTTCCCTGCTTTATGCTCCACTGGATCAGATCCGGTATTCCTTCGAAATGGTAGTAAAATGCCTGCCTGGTGATCTGGCACTCTTCCACAATATCCTTTACTGTAAGCTTCTTTACCTTTTTCTCCAGAATCAGCTTACGGGCTGCTTCTGCGATGATCTCTTTCATGTCCATATACTGTGGTTCTCTTTCCTTTATCCGATGTTGAATCATAAAAAGGCTCAAATTCTTATACCTTGATAGCTACATGCAAATCATATTATCGGGAGCAACAACCAACTACCGCTCATACAATTTCACAGGTTATATATCTTTAACAATTTTCCCACTGCATTTTCCTATGACGCTTATACCCACTGCATTTTCCAATAATGCTTATATTCATACTTTGAGTTTCTAATTTGACTCTTCTGAATCTGCAATATTTTCCTCATCTACAGTATCTTGTTTCTCTGGTACCACTGCATCTTCTCGCGCCTGCATAGCGGCTCTCTCACGAATGCTCTTCTTCGGGGCGGCCGGTTGAGATTGCTGGGAGGATTTCTTCCTGGCTGGGTCTACTGCAAATTTGCGTTCCGGCTCAGCCTTGGCAACTTTGCCTAAACGGGTGGCACCCCAAAGTAAAAACAGCGGAAGTACAATGGCTGTAAAAAGAAGCCCCAGATTCATCAATCCTGCAAAAAACAGAATTACCTGCATGACAATCTCTGTTATAAGAAGAGATATGGCCAGTTTCACAGAAAATCTGCTCTTATCTACTCTGTTGGAATTTTTTACAGATAGAAATCCAACTACAACTTCCCAGATTCCTACTGCAATAAAACAAATACCAATCCCTTTCAGAAGCCCACTTCCCACACCGGCATTCTCAAGAAGTTCTACATACTCTGCTGTTCCTTTATCTGCTTCCAACGCTGTCATAAAGAAATTGATTCCATACATAATCGTGGAGGTAATGGCTGAAAACATCAGGAAAATACCGCCAAACATCAGACACATCCTGCCATTCATCGCCTGCCGTGTCACCTTCATCCTCTCAAATTGATCCATAATCAGACCTGCCTCTCTTTTTTTGCAAACCAACAAAAACACAATTTTAATATTAGTCTAACATATCACCTTTCGTTTTTCAATGTACAGGTTCCTGTTCGTGTAACAAACATTATGGGTTACGATTCTCGATCTTCGCAGAAACAGGCTCTAGCTTAATAATTACCTTTACTTTCCAGATTCAGCTTTATATAATGTATTAGAGTGTGTTTGAAGCACAAGTTACATGTGAAAGGCAGGTTTTACCAATGAACTGCAATAAAAAAGATCTTTTACTTTATGCCGTTACTGACCGCAGCTGGTTAAATGGCAGAACTTTATATGACCAGGTCGAAGAAGCCTTAAAAGGTGGAGCTACCTTCATTCAGCTACGCGAAAAAAATCTGGATACAGATAGTTTTCTCAAAGAAGCTGCGGAAATCAAAGAGTTATGTGCGCGCTATCATGTACCATTCGTGATCAATGACAATGTAGAAATTGCAAAAGAAATCAATGCCGATGGCGTTCATGTAGGGCAGGAGGATATGGCTGCTGGTAATGCCAGAGCCATCCTCGGTTCTGACAAAATCATCGGCGTTTCTGCGCATACAGTTGAAGAGGCTGTTCTTGCTGAAAAAAATGGCGCAGATTATCTGGGAGTAGGTGCCGCATTCCAAACCGGAACCAAAAAAGATGCCGGCAATATCAGCCATGAAACTATAAAACAAATATGTGAGGCTGTAAATATTCCCGTTATTGCCATTGGCGGAATTACACATGACAATGTAATGGAACTGGCTGGAAGCGGTATCTGTGGAATTGCAGTTGTAAGTGCCATCTTTGCAGCTGAAGATATTACAAAAGCAACCAGAGAGCTTAAAGAGCTTACTCTCAAAATGAAAGATTCTACTTGTATTTCCAAAGACAATGCATCTTCCAGGAAAGGAATTTCATGTTAAGGGGTGCCATCTGGGATCTGGATGGTACGATTCTGGATTCTATGTCAGCCTGGGATCATGTAGGCGAAAATTACCTGCGAAACCAGGGAATTGAACCTGAACCGGATCTGGATGAAGCAATCGCCACTATGAGTCTCCACCAGGCAGCTGACTATTTTATTGAGCACTATGGTGTAAAACAGACCCGAGATGAATTGATCAAGAGTGCTGTAGCAATTGTAGATGATTTCTACCGCTATGAAGCTCAGCTGAAGCCTCATCTGAAAGAATTTCTGGCTCAGCTTCATGAGACCGGAGTCAAAATGTGTATCGCCACTGCTACAGAGCGCTCCCTCGTGGAAGCTGCCCTGGCACGTTGCGGAGTGCTTGATTATTTCAGCGAAATCTTTACCTGCTCCTCTGTGGGTGCCGGAAAGGACGAACCAACCATTTATCGGGAAGCCTTGAAATTTCTTGGTACTGACCGAACCAATACCATGGTCTTTGAAGATTCTCTTCATGCCCTTACTACAGCTAAGAAAGATGGCTTCTATACCACTGCTGTGTACGACTCTCATGAAGAAAATCAAGAGGAAATACAGCGTCTGGCAAACTGTCGGATTCATGATTACGGTGAACCGGAAGAGTTTATTGATTTTACAAAAAATCTATAGAACTTTTTATTTGTCGGGAAGCTTAATTGCTTCCCGATATTCTTTATTCAACCAAGTATCTACTACATTGACGCAGGATGATTTCTTCATATGCAAGATGGAGGAAGGAGCCGTAGCGAGCTACGGCAACTGAATTCGGGCAAAATATACCGCAAAGTGGAGCGTACAGATTGCAGGAATGATTTTTCAAACAGATTCTAGCTTATCTGCCACTTCACATGACTGCCCCTCTCGTCCTTGCTGACGATCAGCTGATCTTCAATCTCCTGCTTCAACTCGGTCACATGAGAGATAATTCCAATCAGCTTGCTTCCTCCCGCCAGTTCCTGAAGAACCTTCACAGCCTGCTCCCTGGAATGCTCATCAAGAGAACCAAATCCTTCATCCACGAACATCACATCCAAATGTATAGCAGCAGAGCTCTCCTGGATCTGATCTGCCATTCCAAGTGCCAATGCCAGAGCTGCCATAAAGGACTCTCCTCCGGAAAGGGTACGGACTTCACGCTCTTTGCCGGTAACATTAGAATATACCATAAGATCCAAACCGCGGTTCTTTCCTTTCCCCGCATTCTCCTCGTCCACCATACGAAGCTCAAACTGTCCGGCAGACATATCTGCAAAACGGCGATTGGCCGCATAAAGAATCTTCTCCAGGTAATATCTCTGCACATAGGTTTCAAGATCCATACGGTTTCCAGACATATTTCCAGACAACAGCTTATAAAGAGTTTCCAGCTTGGTATGCTTTTCAATGATCTTGCCCCGCTTCTCCATCTGGGGACTAAGAATATCATATGCCCCTTTATCAGCTTTATACTGTTCTTTATAAAGATCCAGCTTCGTCTGGGTCTGAAGCCGTATTTTCTCAGCTTCCTCCATCTGGGACTTCGCAGCTTCCAGATCTGGCTTGCTCCTGCCATCTATGGCTTTTCCAGCTGTTTCTGCAGTGGTCTGTGCGGCTAGTTTTTTTCGCTGCCAGCTATCTGCTTCTTTTTGCAAAAGCTCCGCTGTTTCACGGGTATAGTTCTCTGCTATATCCGCCCATTCTGCCTCTGTCATATTCTTCTCATTCATCAGAGTCTGATAAAAGGCCTGCCGCTCCTGGTAAAGCTTCTGGTGATCCGGAAGCTCCCCTTCAAATCGCTTAATCAGGCTGGTACAGTTAACCAGCTCTTCAGAAGACGCTTTTTCTTTCTTTTCAGCTTCCTTGGAAGCAGCTTCTGCAGCTTTCCATTTTTCTTTTGCCTGGTTAAACTCTGTCATAGCTGCCTCTTCTGATGGGTATTCCCGGGAATCATTCAGCTGCTTCAGAAGAGCTTCTGCGCTCTTGGCTGACGCAGCTGCCGCAGTCAGCTTTTGTCCACATTCCTCTACGGCAGTTTTTCCTGATTTCTTCTGCTCTTCTACCTGTCCCAAAGCATCCTGAAGATTACGCAATGTTTTCTGGGCTGTATTAAGTCTTATACCCTCTTCCTGCAATAAAGTTTTCCAGGCTCCAAGAAGTGTTTGTATCTGCTTCAGCAAGGCATTCCAATTACACTCTTTATCCGCCATCTGATTCAGAGCTGCACCAGTGCCTTCGGAATTTCTGCTCTCCTGGAATTTTTTTATATTGTCTCCCAAAGAATCAAATACTTTCAGCATTCCAGCTTCCGGGAACTGCTCATGATCATTTAAAATACGCGTGCACAGCTTCCTTCCTGTCTCTTCCAAAAGTCGTTCTTTTTCTGCAACTATATCTACGGCTGACCTTGCTTCACCGGCAGACTGTTCCTGCCTGTTTCGAAGCTCAGAAACTTCTTTTTCTGCCAGCTCCAATTGCTCACGGGTAAGATCTCTATGAAGGGTAGAAGCTATACATGGATTCGGATGTTCTATTGCGCCGCATACAGGACATGGTTTCCCCGGCTGAAGTTCTCGCGCCAGAAAACCAGCCTGCTCATCCAGAAAAATTCTCCGCATAGACTCATATTCCTGGCTCTTTGCGTCATATCTGGTTCTATTCTTCTGGTATGTCTCTCGTGCTTTCTTCGCCAGTTTTTTCTGTGTTTCTACACCTTTAAGAAGGTCTTCCGTTTCTTGTACTTCAATGCCAAGTACTTCCAGTTCCTGATTTTTCCCTTTCCAGACAGCAATTTTCTCATTAGTGTCGGTCAGCTTCTCTGACTGAGCCCTCCAGTCTGCTTCCTGCTTCTCTATTTTCTCCAGATCTTCTCTGGCTTTGCGGTCTGCGGCCTGCGCTGCGGTCAGATTTTGCTGGCTGGTCTTTACACTTTTTTCTGCTTCCTTGATCTGCTTAAGGAGCTTCACCTCTTTATTTACACGCTCATAAATAGTGGTGTATGCTTTAAGTTCCCTCTCCGCTGTTTCTTTCGCAGCCTTCGCTGTCCAAATGGCAGATTGTGACTGTTCCTTTAATAAAGGAACGTGTTCCTGCTGCTCCTTTAAGGCACTCTCACAGGTCTGCATATTATGCAAGGCATCCTGACAGCGTACGTATTCACCTTTTATTTCGTATGCTTTCTTAATTTTCTCTGACAGGATGGTCTTTTCCCCTATTTGTGTTTCCGTTTTCCCACATTCAGAGAGCTGAACCTCAGCGGTTTCTAGCTGCGCATATAAATTCATCAGCTGAATGGAACTGTTGTAGATATCCCTTTTTTCGTCACGGAGTTTTGATGCGGATTGTAATTCTTCCGAGGTAAAATTCACACTTTTCTCCAGTGTTCTGCATAGCTCTCCCAGATGCTCCAGGAAGCAATCCATCACTACAATTTCACCATTCAAAACCTGCTTTTTTAACCCTTCTATTTCCTGCCACTGGTCATATTCCTGGGGAATTACCACATGAGCAGCTTCGGTCTGGCAGGCCGTCTTAATCTGCGCAATATCTTTCTCCAATGCACGCTTGCGGTTCATCAGCTCATCCACAATATTCTGGTAAAGTTCCGTGTTAAATAACTTCCGAAAGATTACTTTCTTATCGTCAGACTTCGCACGAAGAAGCTCCATAAATTCTCCCTGTGCGATCATGGCTACCTGCATAAACTGGCTTTTGGTAAGACCGAGGATCTCTCCCAGCTTACTGTCGGCTTCCTTCTGGGGATATTCGGTACCATCCGGCATGATCAGACTGACAGAACCGGCAACTTCACGGCTACCCGTATTCTTCCCAGCGCCTCTTGTGAGAAGCTTCAGATGCCTTGGGACACGCCGCACTGTATAGAGCTGGCAATCTGCTCCTGTCCCTTCTGAAAAAACAAGTTCTACAAATGGCTCTACATTCAGCTCCACATACTGGCTCTGCAGTACAACGCCCTCTTTCTTATTGGTACTGGAGCTCGCCTCGCCGTAAAGAGCAAACACAATGGCATCAAATATAGTTGTCTTTCCTGCACCGGTATCTCCCGTTACAAGAAACAAATTCTGATTAGGTTCCCGAAAATCAATCTGTGTCAGTTTTCCGTAGGAGCCAAATGCCTGCATCGTAAGTTTCACAGGTCTCATTTCGTCACCTCCTGTACTGTATTGATAATATCCTGAAGAATTTCCTGCTCTTCCATGTCCGTATTTCCCAGGAACTGGCAGCAAAGCTCAAAAGGATTCAGCTCACGCTCGCCAGAAGTGCGTCTGGTATAGTCTGCCTGCCGTATTGTCTCACGGCGTATCTCCAGAAGTCCAGGAAATGCCAGACGCAGACGGTCCTGCATATCAATCACATCCAGATCTACTTTGTCTGTAAGAATTACTGTCACGTAGTCTCTACAGCTCTGTGCCAGAACACTCTCCAAATCGCCTTTGATCACCTTTATCTGACGCAATGGTTCCAATGGAATTACTTCTGTGGTAATTTCGTCTTTTTGCTTTATGTCAACCATTATAATTCCCTTATTCTGACCTGCTTCACTTACAGAACATGCCAGAGGGGTTCCACAATAACGGTAAAACTCACTGTCAACTTTCATTGGCTTGTGAATATGTCCCAACGCCGCATAGTCAAATTTCTGCAAAATATCAGCAGATACCTGGTCAATATTTCCCACAGTACGGATCTCTGAATCCATTCGCTCTACTTCTTCTGCATTCTCCCCTACCGGCAAATAAAACTGATGGCTGACCAGAATATTTCTCTGGGTTATGTCAACCTGTTCACGTTCTATCAATCTGTGGATCGTATCATTGTAAGAAAGATTGTTTCCATTCCCGTCTGTACCAGTGATCATCTTCACCATGGAAGGCTTCACAAAGGGAAGCAGATAAAAGTTCACTGGACCATATTCATCCTGGAGCACTACTTTCTCAATGTGATCTTCTTCTGTCTGAGGCGGCATTCCGATCATATATATCTTCTGGCGGTCAAGTACACTCCGAAAGCAATTCACACGGGGCGCGCTGTCGTGGTTTCCGCTGATCATCATAATCACAGAATCTGGAACTGCTTTTCGCAGCTTTCCGATAAAATGATCAAACACCTCCACCGCTTCTGCTGACGGAACTGCTTTGTCATAGATATCCCCTGCGATCACGATCGCATCAGGTGCTTTCTCTGCGGCCTTCTGAATTATTTGATCCAGTATATATTCCTGATCTTCTCTGAGATCACGATTAATTAACTTCAAACCAATGTGTAAATCTGATAAGTGAAATATTCTCATAAACCGTTCCCCATTCTTATCTTCTCAAAATTCCAGTTAAACTATATATTTACCGATTGCATATATAAAACCAACTTCATAGCCCTATACATTTCTGTTATATTCTTTCTCAATCCAAGCCATCAACACATCTACTATGTATTCCTGCTGCTCTTCTGCGAGCTGCACTCCTGCTGGAATTCTATGCCACTTATACAGACATCCCCGACAGCAACAGCCAGTAGCATGCTGAGCCAGGAATACAGGATGTCCTCGCATTGGAGTCTGTTTGCCATCATTTGGGATCTGGGCCGGAGCCAGGCGCGTTCGCACAAAATCTGCGGCATGGCTGCGGATGGTATCCATTCCCTTCTCCTGGATATACTGTATATCCTTGTCCTTCAAATGGAAGCGGCTGCGGAAATTTGAGCGGGACAGGCGGGCAAACAAATCACAAAACCGTTCCTGTTCCGGACTATATTTTCGCAAATATTTCTCATAACCAGCCAGTGTTTCCGCTATTTTCAGGTTGAGATCCGAACTGTTATAAGTATAATTTTCATCCTCTAGCCGAAAATAGAAATCTATATTAGCTTTTCGCTTATTATTTCCACGCGTGATTCCTCTACCGCTGTTTCGGGAATTATTACCATTCGTCTTATTGTTAATTCCATTATTTTTTCCTTGCGCTCCTGTGTCTTCTTCCTTCACCAGAAGTTTCACTTGCGCTGCATGCTTCTTCAGCAGCGGAATAATACAGAAATACAGCCGGTCGTCTTCCATGTGAAGATACCCTAATACCTGTCTATTTTTATTCATAAGCTGGATCTGGTTCCCGTGGAAGGCTTTTGGAAAAAGATATTCGCCTGGGCGTAAACTGGCTATAAGCCAGCCTTCTGGAGAGGATTCTTCCGAAGCCACAAATGCCTTAAATCGATAAATTCTCTGACCTTTTCCATCCGTGCTCTCTGGTTTCGTCAGGGAATCTAAAACCAGTAATGGATTTACATATTGCATAGAAAGATATTCAAACAGTTTCGCCTGGACGCGAAAACGGTACTCCTTCAAATCTGGCATACAGGATAGATCTTCGACGTTTATAGCATTCTCCGTTCTCTCAAGAAGAGCGGCGGTAGCATGACGAAGACTGGTAAGAAAAAGTGTGAAATCTTCTTCCTCCGGATCCCACATATATTTCCCGTGGGCAGCCTGATAATACAGCTTCCCCTGGGCTTCCTTTCGTTCTTCTTCAGAGAGATTCATACTATAGTGCAGATAAATATTCCTTGGTATAAAAGCAGCCTCGTTCAGTTCACCAGACCATTCCTGGCGCTGCTCCCACTTCCCAGATCTATGATTGTCTGTGCCATGGGCTTCTGTTCCCTGTACGCTCTTCGTTTCCCACTTATCGCTCTGGCTCAGTATCCGGTACGCTTCATTTATCTCCTGTGCACGCTGAATATGCGCTTCCCCTACTTCATTCAATGAGTCCGGATGAAAACGGCTGATCATCTTATGATATTTTCGCTTAATCTCCCTTTCATCATCCTCCTGGGTAATACCAAGAAGGTTCATTGCCTGCTGCCTGTTCATTTTATGTCTTCCTATTACTTTTATTTTCTCTATAACTTTTGTTTATGATGTTTTTTCAGTATACCTTATTTTGTTACAAAGGGCTATAAATTTCCAGTTTAACTTAAATGGGATAAAGTCATTTCCAAATGGGATTAATTCGACATTGTTATGATTTATGGCTGGGAAGCTAGTTCCCAGCCATTTTTCTGATGTGTTTTGTTATAATGTTATCGGATGTGTTTCGAAAATCTTTCGTTTTCTTATTGATCTTAGGTATTTTGGTTGATCTTTAGTGGCTTATGAATCTTTAGTAATTTACAAATCTTTGGTAGAACACAGAACTTTCGTACTTCTAAGTTCTTTTGTACTTTTAGGACCTTTTGTACTTTTAGATTCTTTTGTACTTTATGACTTTCTTTCGTATCTCAGATTTCTTAAGTGTTTTTCGTATTTCTCTTTCGTTGATGTATTTATACTACCATATCTGTCGTCTTTTGTCACCTGGCAAAGTGAACATATTTTCGATTGTATTTTCATCTATTTTTTATTCTATGAATATATTACACCAATACCAGCATTGCGATCCCGACTATCACTAGAAGGGGAATTGCTATGTAAATCAAGCCTCCCAGGACTAATCCGATCAGGACAAGGGGTAGAAAGATCAGACGAAAAAAGATTTTCGTGATTCCCCAGGTTGCGCGGAAGGCAAGTCCGATCATTTTGCCAAATATACCAAACATTAAAATGATAAATAGCAGCGTCAACATAAATTGTCACCTCGTTTTCTTTTCGGGCATTATACACTATGGTCTGCCCTTTACTGTAATTAACGACTTACTGAGAATTTTCACTTCAAATAAAGAAAAAAATTTCCAAACATAATCCTAAGAGCATGGCATTTTCAAAAACAATGTAAGCAAATCCCTACAAGAGATCAATAAAATTTATGATTCCCGCAAAAAGCCCCCTGCGGAATATTCCGCAAGGGGGCGATCATTTACGCAAGCAACGAACCAACGTCCATGCTTGCATGGAACCTTGGCGATTGCCGCGATAACGAGACAAATTTCATCGAGCACATTTTATCTCGTTTACTATACAATTATATACTTCGCTTAAGCCATCATCGGCTCAAGTGCCTTAGCCAGTTTCTCTTTCTCAGCTTCAGCCTCTGCAAGATCTTTGCCAAGGGTGGTGTAATAGATCTTGATCTTCGGCTCTGTTCCGGATGGACGAACGACTACAGTCTCATTGTTCTCCAGCTTGTAGATCAGAACGTTTGCTGCCGGAAGGCCTGTCTCCTCAGGTTTCTTATAATCCGTAACCTTCACAACCTTGTAGCCTGCAATATCAGCTGGTGGGTTGTCACGGAATTTCTGCATGATTCCTGCCATGGTATCCATTCCGCTAAGCCCTGGGAATTCGAAGCTGTCAACCTTGTTCAGGTAACGGCCATACTGTGCATAAATCTCCTCAAGTCTCTGCTTCAGAGAGCTTCCAATGCTTCTATAATATGCAGCCATCTCGCAGATCAGCATAGATCCGATAATCGCATCTTTATCACGTACGTATGGTCCAGCAAGATATCCGTAGCTCTCCTCAAATCCAAAGATGAAACGGTCCACTTCGCCAGCAGCCTCAAGCTGTGCGATCTGGTCGCCGATCCACTTAAATCCGGTAAGTACGCTTCTAAGCTCTACGCCATAGTGCTCTGCAACTGCGTCTGCAAGAGGTGTGGAAACGATAGATTTTACTGCAACCGGATTCTTCGGCATTGTGCCTTTCTCAATGCGGCCAGCAGCGATATAGTCAAGAAGAAGAACGCCAACCTCATTACCGCTAACCAGCTCATAAGATCCATCCGGGCATTTCATAGCAATACCAACACGGTCTGCATCCGGGTCAGTAGCAAGCATAAGGTCTGCTCCTGTCTCCTTGGCAAGCTTCAGGCCCTGCTCCAGAGCTGCGAAAATCTCCGGGTTCGGGTAGCTGCATGTGGTAAAGTATCCGTTCGGATATTCCTGATCCGGAACGATAGTAACGTCTGTGATTCCAATATCCTTCAAAATCTGAGTTACCGGTACAAGTCCGGAACCATTCAGCGGGCTGTAAACCAGCTTCAGACCTGCTGTCTTGCAAAGACCTGGACGAACCTGGCGGGACTCGATTGCATCATAAAGGGCACGTTTGCAGTCGTCGCCAACAAAACGGATCAGACCTTCCTCAACGCCCTCTGCAAAGGACATATATTTCGCACCAGTCAGAACATCTGTCTTCTGGATCTCGTCATAAACGATTGCTGCAGCGTCGTCTGTCATCTGGCAGCCATCCGGACCGTAAGCCTTATATCCATTATATTTAGCAGGGTTATGGGATGCGGTAACCATAATACCTGCGTTGCACTCATAGTAACGTGTTGCAAAGGAAAGTGCCGGTACAGGCATTAATGCATCATAAATTCTGACCTTGATTCCATTGGCAGCCAGAACTCCTGCTGCTGTCTTGGCAAATACATCGCTCTTCAGACGGCTGTCGTAGCTGATAGCAACTGTCTGAGTGCCGCCCTGAGTTTTCACCCAGTTCGCAAGACCCTGTGTAGCCTGACGTACTACATAAATATTCATACGGTTGGTACCTGCTCCGAGAACTCCACGAAGTCCTGCTGTACCAAATTTCAGAGCTACTGCAAAGCGTTCTTTGATTTCTTCGTCGTTTCCTTCAATCTTAGATAATTCTGGTTTCAGATCTGCATCCTCGAGATCCGCTGCCATCCAGCGCTTGTACTCTTCGTTATACATTTTAACCACTCCTGCCATTGTTATTCTGTTAAATTTGTCTATTATTACTACAGATATAATTAATATACCACATTTTTCACGAAACGGCAATATAACCGACAAATTTCTACCAGACAATTTTTCTCTGTTTTTTCTGCAAATTCTGACAACTGATTACCCGATTTACATATTTAAAATTTAGGTATAGCGCTTCCTCTATTTTTACGCTATAATGAGATAGCGTGTGAAAGTAATCATCCCGGTTACTCCCACCTTATCCACTTTACATAATTCGAAAAAATAACCCGCAGCCATACCCAGCAGCTGCAGAACGGAGGAGATTATGGAAATTGTTTGCTTAGACTTAGAAGGTGTGCTTGTCCCGGAGATCTGGATCGCATTTGCCGAAGAGACCGGCATTCCGGAGTTGAAACGAACCACAAGGGACGAGCCTAATTACGATAAATTAATGAAATACCGCCTGAACATTCTGAAGGAACATGGTCTTGGCCTGAAGGAAATCCAGGAGACCATTGCCAAGATTGATCCGCTTCCTGGTGCGAAGGAATTTCTGGACAAATTAAGGGCACAGACCCAGGTTATCATCCTCAGTGACACATTTTCCCAGTTTGCAGGCCCTCTTATGAAAAAACTGGGCTACCCCACCATCTTCTGCAACTCTCTGGTGGTAGGCGAAAACGGCGAGATCACCGATTTCAAAATGCGCTGTGAAAAATCCAAATACACCACAGTCAAGGCACTTCAGTCTATCGGCTATGACACTATTGCCAGCGGAGACAGCCACAATGACCTTGGCATGATCCAGGCAAGCAAGGCCGGATTCCTGTTTAAGAGTACCGACGCGATCAAGGCTGAATATCCGGAGATCCCGGCTTACGAGACTTACGATGAACTGTATGACGCAATTATGAATGTAATTAACGGTTAACATAAAACGAGACTTGCTTTTTATCTATCTCATAGAAAACAAGTCTCATTTTTCATCTGGTTTCTGTAGACACAGCAGTTGGGCAACTGATATTCCTAAGCAGGGCATTTCAGGTGCGCTGCACCGACCTGCGCGAAATATTAGTTGCCCAACCGCATCCCCCTTATATCTTCTTCACACTCTCCCGCTCAATAAACTGCGTGCACATCTGCATCTTAATCTTAATCCCGTCATTGTCTTTCAGAATATCCCGCAGACGCCTTACAACCGCTCTTCCCATCTCCTGCTTCGGCACCCGGAGTGTAGTCAGA
Source organism: Blautia sp. Sow4_E7 (assembly GCF_052116245.1). Lineage (NCBI taxonomy): Bacteria > Bacillati > Bacillota > Clostridia > Lachnospirales > Lachnospiraceae > Blautia > Blautia sp. Sow4_E7. Next base: position 97,358 of record NZ_JBQKLL010000005.1, on the reverse strand, counting down.
GGCGGATAAGAAATTGAGGAAAACGTAAGATCATCAAATCCTACAATAGAGACGTCCTCCGGAATCCGGATCCCGAATTCTGCCATGGCTTTCATAGCCCCCAGGGCGATCATATCATTGTCTGCGAAGAAAGCTGTAGGCAGCTTCACTTTTTCAGACAAATACCGCTTCATATTCTCGTAAGCACCGTCGATAGTAGTTGCCATTGTAAAAATATAGTCTTTATTCAAGGGAAGTCCCGCCTTTTGCAGCGCTGTCTGATATCCTGCAAAACGGGACCGGAAAGGTTTGATCCGGAAATCTCCCCGCAGATAACCAATCTCTTTATGTCCATTGGCGATAAGATATTCCGTAGCCATACGCGCGGAATCCGCATTGTTGATCAACATGGCGTCAAAACTCATGTCCTCTTTCCAGTAATCAATCACAACAAACGGGCAGGACATTCCACGGATCAGGTCAATATCCGCATCCACCATTTCTGTACCAAGAAGGATCACCGCAGAGGCCTTGTCATTCATGATCCATTTCGCCTGCTCCTGATACCCCGGATTCCTTTTATCCAGGTTGCACATCTGCATTTCCATTCCGCAGGCGCGGCATTCCTGCTCCACCCCGGAGATCAGCTGGATAAAAAATGGGGAATCCTCGACTACAGAACCATCCCGCTTAAACATGACAAACTTTATCTTCCGAATGTGGTTCTCCTCGAAATACCCAAGATCCTGCGCCACTTTAAAAATCTTCGCAGAGGTTTCAGCATTCACACCTTTTTTGTAATTTAATGCATTTGAAACAGTTGCTGGAGAAAATCCTGTGATCTCACTGATTTTCCTCACACTCACTTTCATTTTAGGTCCTCCTCTGTCAGTAAAAATAATGCCTTACATCTGCTGCCGGCTGGGACTGGTCATCCGCAGTTCCCGCCAGTCCCACTCCTGCCAGCCACAAAAAGACGTTGCAAAAACAAGCCATCACCTGTTATTCGCAGCGTCTTCTCTGATCATTTTATGCCGGGAAAGCAACTCCCGCTCTTAAAATTATGTTCGGATAAGGTGTAAACTCACCTGTACGGATTGCAAATTTGCACTGTGCAGACATCTTTTTCAGATCTACATGGTCAATTCTGCTCTCCTCTGCCTCAGGAAGGCTCTGCTGAATATATGCAAGAAGCTCCGGATTTTTTTCTTCAATCTCATTTGCAATGGTGTAGGCTTCCACTTCTGTCTCCGCCAGCACCGCATCCATCACCTGTTTAAAGGTGGGAACTCCTCCGCATACAACCAGGTCTACAATCTCCACACCCTTTGGAATGGGCATTCCTGCATCACCGATCATAAACAGATCTTTGTGTCCCAGCTCTGCGATGCAACGGATCAGCTGGGCATTTAAAATCCCTGATTTTTTCATGCTATTGCCTCTCTTTATTTGTTCTCGTTTCTTGCCTGAAGTGCCATCTTCGCCTGAAGATTTCTCTGTGTCTGGTCAATTACAACTGCAAGGATGATAACCAAACCACGGATAACCTTCTGCCAGAACTCAGATACACCACACATTGTCATACCATCATTGATAACACCGATAACGAATGCACCAACTACAGTTCCGATGATCGTTCCAGAACCACCGCTCATGGAAGTACCGCCAAGTACGGTAGCTGCGATGGCATTCATTTCCCAGCCATCACCAGATGCCGGATGTGCTGCGGAAAGCTGTGCGGTGTTGATCATACCAACCCATGCTGCACAGAAGCCGGAGATCATGTAAACGATAATTTTAATCTTGTCTGCTTTGATACCGGAAAGGCGGGCAGATTTCTCGTTGCCGCCGACTGCAAGTACATACCATCCAAATGGAAGCTTTTTCAGGATGATAACAGAAATAATTGCAAGTACTGCGAAAATGTAAACACCAGTAGGAATACCAGCAATGTTGCTTCCAAGGATCTTGAAGCCTGTGTTGCCAAGTCCGTCATAACCTTTGATATCGGAGAATGTTGCACCGTTGGAACGAAGGTTTGCAAAACCACGGCAGATGTACATGGTACCAAGGGTAGCGATAAATGGTGCTACACCTAATTTTGTTACAATAAGACCGTTGACTGCACCGATGATACAACCAACAACCAGCATGGTAATAATGATTACCGGAACGCTGAAGTAAAGAGTTACGCCTGCAAATTTCAGTGTGATGCCTTCCTGGATCATACCGCCGGCAAGCATACCAACAAGTCCGACTACAGAACCAACGGAAAGGTCAATACCACCGGTAATGATTACGAATGTCATACCAAGTGCAAGGATTCCGTACAGGGCTACGTGCTTGGCAACCATGGTCAGTGTAGATGCTGACAGGAATGTAGTTCCTTTTACAATGGTGAAAAAGATGACCAGGAGTACCAGTACAATAAAGGTACGTCCTTTTAACAGTGTCATTAACAACTGATTATTATTTGATTTTTTGTTATTCATTGTTCTGCTCCTCCCCGGCTTACGCATTTCTTCCGGTTCCAAGTCCGGCATAAGATGTACGTACAAGTGTGTCTTCTGTGATCTCATCTCCGGTCAGCTCGCCGGTCTTTTTGCCATTTGACAATACAACGATCCTGTCTGCAATCGCCATGATCTCTTTCAGCTCAGATGAGATAACGATAATGGAAAGTCCTTTTTCCGCAAGGTCGTGAATGATCTCAAAGACCTCAGTCTTTGCACCGATATCAATACCACGGGAAGGCTCATCCAGAAGTAAGATCTTCGGCTTGGTCAAAAGTCCTTTGCCGATTACAACCTTCTGCTGGTTTCCACCGGACAGTGACAGGATTGGAAGTCTCTTGTCCGCCACTTTAATATGGATATCCTTGATCTGCTCGTCAACTGCCGCATTCTCTGCTTTCTCGTCAAGGAACAGACCTTTTACATAATCCTTCATAGAAGAAATAGCGGTATTCTTGCCGATATCAAGAGTCTGGATCAAGCCCTGGCTCTGACGGTCCTCAGGTACAAGAGCAAAACCGTTTTTGATCTGGGCGGCAACATCTTTGATATTTAGCTTTTTGCCCTCATAGAGTACATCACCGGTGTGCTCCGGATGAAGTCCCATCAGGCACTCAAACAGCTCGCTTCGTCCAGCTCCCAGAAGTCCGTAAACACCAAGGACCTCGCCCTTTTTCAGATCCAGGCTTACGTGGTCAAGAGTCCAGCCGCCGCCTTTTTTCGGAAGGCACATATCCTTAATTTCCAGCACCTTCGGCTGTTTGGAAAGGTCAATGCTTCTCTCAAAACGGTGATACTGGGTGTTCTTTCCAACCATATTCTCTACGATCCAGCTGAGCTCAATGTCCTTTACATCAGCATCTGCAACGTATTTTCCATCACGAAGAATGGTAACGTGATCGCCAATCTCCATAATTTCTTCCAGACGATGGGAAATATATACGATGGAAATTCCTGCTTCCAGAAGCTCTCTCATAATCTTGAAAAGCACCTTAACCTCTGCGGCAGAAAGAGAGGACGTAGGCTCATCCATGATCAGGACACGTAAGTCATCCTGGTTCAGGTTTCGTGCAATTTCCACCATCTGCTGCTGTCCTACACGAAGATCTCCAACCATGGTTTCCGGTGGAATTTCATGTTCCAGACGCTGCAGGATTTTTTTCGCCCCCTCTGAATGGGCCTTGTCATCCAGGAAAAAGCCTTTCTTTTTCTCATGTCCCATAAAAATATTCTGGTAAACTGTCATATTCGGGAAAAGAGAAAGCTCCTGGTGGATGATTCCGATACCTTTTGCACGGGCTGCATTGGTATCCTTGAAGTAAACCTCCTGGCCGTCCATGTACATCTTACCTGCTGAAGGCTGCTCGATTCCGGCGATCATCTTCATCAGGGTGGATTTTCCGGCACCGTTCTCACCGATCAGAACGTTTACCTTTCCTTTCAGAAGATCGAAGGAAACCTGATCCAGAGCTTTGGTTCCGGGATAAATCTTATCAATTTTTTCACAATGGAGAACAACATTCGGATCATCAAACATAATGCTTCCTCCTTTTATTCAATCGTCAGCTCAACTGCTGTAACAGATACTGCATCTGTACCGGCTTCTGCGCCGCCTGTAAATGTAACAGTCTTGCCAACTACATTTTCGTCGATTCCAAGTGGGTCAATTACCTGTGCAAGCGCCTGCTTGTTCAGTTCTTTTCCATAGCTTGACCATTCTGTCTGGTTGGTAAAGCTTTCAAAATTCTTCAGAGACTGAAGATCACGGATGGCTGTGCTGGAGTTCGGTCCATCTGTCCGGACCTGAACCTCTGTAGTTCCGGTATATCCATCCAGTTCTACTATCAGATAATGTTTCGGGGTGTCTGTATTGTATTCTTTGATTTTTCCTGTGCCTTTTACTGCAGTTGTTTCTGTAATGCCATCACCATTTAATAATTCAGAAAGATCCTGTGCCTTGTCGGAAATGTCCGCTACAACGGCTCCCCAGTCACCCTGGGACTCTGCTGCGGAATCAAATTCCTGTTTTCCTGTATAAGAAGCTTCTTCGCCAATGGGCACTACAGTTACAACACCACAGCCGGTAAAGGTTACTGCTGTACATGCGGCCAGAACTGCCAAAATTCTTCTGCTTTTCATAATCATCTCTCCCTGCTTTCTATTATAAAAGGCGGCGCTGGCGCACCGCCTTCCAAAGCGTGTTTAAAAAGACTTTCTGCAAAATATACCACAAAGTGGGGCATGCAGATTGTGCGAATAATTTTTCAAACACTCGTTCATTTTTTATAAAAATATGTTTCCTGGCAGCCAGATTATTTAGCTTCTGGTTCTGTGTAAACAAATGCGTTCAGGCAATCTGTATTGTCAGCTGTGATTGCTACACAAGGAACAAGCTGTTTCTCTTCTTCCGGAGCTGTACCGTTAAGGTAAGCGTCTGCCTGCTCAACTGCCATCTCAGTGATCAGAGCGATCTGCTGAAGAGCGGTACCAACCATGTCGCCAGATTTGATGTAAGCGTTTGCTTCGTCAGATCCGTCAAGACCGATGATCTTAATATCATTACGTCCTGCATCCAGGCAAGCTTGAACAGCACCACATGCCATTGTGTCATTACCGCAGATAATACCGGTGATCTCTGGATTGGACTGAAGGATTGCTTCTGTCTTCTCATAAGCTTCTGTCTGATCCCAGTTAGCAGACTGCTGAGCTACCATCTCAAGATCTTCATACTCATCAATTACAGAATGGTAGTTGTCAGAACGAACCTGGCAGTTTGTATCGGATTCAAGTCCAAGGAGCTCTGCGTATTTGCCTTCGTAGTTCATAGCCTCAACCCATACTTCTGCGATTGCGGCTGCACCCTGTGCGTTATCTGCAACGATCTGTGCTACTGCAAGTCCGGACTGGTTGATCTCACGGTCGATAAGGAAAGTCGGGATTCCAGCGTCATATGCTTTCTGAACTGCTTCGATGGAAGCATCTGCACCAGCGTTATCGCAAATGATTGCTGCTGCGCCATCATTGATAGCTGCTTCGAAAAGCTCAAGCTGTGTAGCAGCGTCGTCATCGTGGGAAGCACATTTTACTTCGTATCCAAGTTCTTCAGCTTTCTCTTTCGCAATTACCTGCTCTGTGTTGAAGAATGGGTTAGATGTGGAAGGTGTGATACAGTAAATGATCTTGCTTCCGCCGCCTGGAAGTAATTCTGCATTCTCTTCAGCCATTACCGGAACTGTCATTAAACCTCCAACCATCGCTGCTGTCATAGCCAGTGCCATTGCTTTTCTTGCTTTCATAAATACGTCCTCCTTGAAAAAATATGTTTGATATTGTTCGGAGCCCTCCGAACTGTTGATAATTTTATTATAAACATTTGCATAAATATTTCAATAACCATTTTAGTTTTATATGTGAATTTGTATGAATGCACAAGGTTTTTGGTTTGTTTTTAGTAAGTATTTACTATAAAGCAGTGGTATTTTCAACTTTTTTGCTGTTTGTTTATGTAAACATTTATATAAACATTTATAAACAAATTATGGGGACGGATTTATATCCGTCCCCATGGGATTTTTCTCTTTATATTTTTTATAATCAGCAGCATGTACCGATACAGTCTTATGCAATTTACAGCATTCCCAGCTCTTTCTTCACTTCGTCCGCTCTCGGAATAGACGGTGTAGCGCCTGGTCTTGAAACTGCAATAGAAGATGCCTTCGCAGCCATTCTCAGTGCCTCCTGGATAGATCTGCCCTCGATAGTTGCTGCAATGAAATATCCTGTAAACGTATCACCAGCCGCTGTGGTGTCCACAGCTTTTACCTTGAAAATGTCCTGGAAAACTTTTTCTTTGCCATCGTAATAAACCGCGCCGTCGCTTCCAAGTGTAAGCACGAAGCGTGCATTAGGGAATTTCGCAGCCATGGCATCCAGGATCTGGTCCTTATCCTTGCAGCCAGTGATCTGCTCGCCCTCGATCTCATTTACAAGGAACAGATAAACCTTGCTGAGATCGCAGGTGCTCAGCTTGTCATCAAAAGGTGACGGGTTCATGACGATCTTCATCTTTTTCTCATAAGCCTGGTCGATGATATAGTCCAGCATATTGATCTCGTTCTGCAGGATCAGGTAATCTCCTTCGCCGAAATCAGCCAGAACCTCATCTACAAATTCCTTTGTCTGCATCTGGTTGGTTCCGCCGTAAAGAATGATACAGTTCTGGGCATTCTTGTCCACCTGGATCATGGTATGGCCGCCTTTTACCGGAAGTCTGCGGATATATTTGGTGTTTACCCCCGCTTCCTTACAAGCCTCCAGAAGAATGTCCCCGTCATTTCCCACGATTCCCGCATGGTAAACCGGCACCCCTGCCTTCGCCAGCGCAATAGACTGGTTCAGCCCTTTTCCGCCGCTGAAAACCTCCAGCTTGGAAGAATGCTGGGTCTCTCCTCCGATGATGATGTGGTCTACGGAATAGACGTAATCTACGTTTAGTGAGCCGTAATTTAATACCTTCATGTAAAAAACCTCCGTTTTGTTTCACTTTTGCTGCGCAGACTTTGCCTGGCAACGATTATGATTATATTATGTTGTAGAAATTGGGTTACGTCAACTGGATTTTAGAGAATTTTCCTGCAACAAAATATTCTTAACATCGTTCACCAGTAATAACCATATTGTAAGCAATTGAAAAAGTTTCAGCCAAACAGTTACCACTTATAAAGCATATTCCTGCAACAGTTTTTGCTGAAATTTTCGATCCGAAACAGACCGAAGCAGTTCTTCCTGCCGGTTATCCGCCAACAATAAACGATTCAATTTGTTAATCTGATCTTTCCCAAGATGTTTTCCCCGGCGCTCTCCTCGGCGTTCTCCCCGGCGCTCTCCGTCTTTGACCATATCATCAAGAGCCTTACACATATTCCATCCTCCTTCCAAATTTTTCACATCGTCTTTTAGCGTCTCCAATATTGGAGACTTCGCCATTATTGCCAATAGATTGTATGTATCTTCCGCCAGATTTTCAAAGATTTCTCTATTCTCTGTCACATACCTTTGCAATTCGTCCTTGTTTTGAACCTTTTGCAAAAATCCTATAATCCATTTCAGGTCTGTGCGAAAATTATCTACATTTTCAAACCTTCGCATATCTAAAATATGAATAGGATATTTGGTAAGAATTCCTTTCATTTTCTCTGATTCTACCGCTTTTCCAAATAGTTTCTGCGCAGCTTCTGCAGCATCCCATTTTTCCTCTCCAAAGTACACAATCAAAATTAACAAAGGATCAATCCTATCGTTTCTGCCCATACCGGACAAAAATTCTGCTCCTTTTAAATCCTTTTTCGCCCTGTGTTTTCTCTCTAGTTCTTTCCATTGGCTATAATATTCTTCTGCTTCCTCATTCATCACCCGAATCGGCATAGCATAATGTATTTGTGTCTGATTTTGTAAAAAAACACCTATTCTACAGCCATCAATTTCCACGTTGCGAAATAGATCCACAATATTTGCTTTCGTTGATACTTTTGTACCTTTTCCTTTTATATTTTGCAGCACAGGATCTCTTTCCTGGACGCTTTCCCAATGAACTACTTCAGCGCCATTGAAAAAATAACCATTTAAAAGATCTGCAAACCGTTTCGGGTTCTTAAAAAACTCTATAGAAACCGCATTCTGTGGCTGCATAAGCTCCTTTCCGGAATATTACACTTATTCATTTGTGTTTCTTATTGATATATAATTTATATTTTTATTATACATCTATGTACACACCAATACAAGTGTTTTATTCCTATTTATGTTGTTAAAATTGAGTTACCAGGTCGATCTGACCACACTGACAAAAATTAGATCTTAAATTGAAATTCCAAATGATTTTCAGATATCTGATTAATTTAGTATAACTCTCAAGTACAGGCTAAGTCAATCAGTAAAAATATTAAATAAATATAAACCTAATATCCTGTTCTTCCTGACAAATTAAAAAGTTCCCGTCAGATAGCACACCATTTGGCGTATTTCTGAATGGAGCTTTTATTTTTATAAATATTTAAAACTGAAACAGGCTTAACATGCATTCTTACAACAACATATAGATTGCAATACAAACCGAAAATACCGCCACGAAAATCTTCAGACCCTGGACGGGGACTTTGCCGGCGAAGCGGCTGCCGAGCCAGACACCGATGCCGTGGGTGGCGATGATCAGGGCAAGAAGGCCCAGAGCGCTCATCCAGTCGATTCGGGAGAGGTAGCCGATGCAGGCTGGGATGGCGATGAATACAGAGTCGAAAAGGGCTACGCCTACTGCGATTCGGGCGGAGACACCGCAGGCTACCAGCAGGGGCATGACTAGAACGGGGCCGCCAGCCCCGGAAAGGGAGCAGATTGTGCCGGTGACGATGCCCAGGAGGACAAGGAAAATAACATTGTCTGTAAGGGATCCAGAAGCGATTTCAGTTGATGCTTTGTTTGAATTGCTCTTTTCCCGTTTTTTCTCATTCCACATTCTTACCAGTATGGATGCCCCGGAAAACAGAACCACCAGATAAAGAATGGTCTTCGCTGTACTTTTCTCGATCATGGATTGAAGGAAAACACCGCCTACTGCACCGATCAGGCTACCGATTCCAAGTTTCACGGACATTTTCACATCCAGATTTCCAGCTTTGTAATAGTTTCGGGAACCGATGATTCCGGAAACAAGAAAAGCCAGGAAGCTGAGCGCCAGGGCGTAGGTAACGTCGAATCCAAGTCCGCCAGTATACAGCATAGGCAAAAGGAATCCAGCGATTCCGCAGATTCCGATGCAGCCGCCTACTGCCATATTCGCGGCTGCTATGATAATAATGGTTAATATTGTCAGTTCACTCAAGCTTTTACCTCCCCATCCTCAAAATACTCCTTCGCCTGCCACATAATCTTCTCCTCATCCACCGTCTGCACCTGGCGGTTTCTCATAAGGATTTTACCATTTACAATGCTGTCCTGCACGTCATTTCCACATACACATTCAAGAAGGGTATTTACCCGGTTATTTGTAGCAAAAAGCTGCGGCTGATCCCAGTTAATAGAAATCATATCGGCTTTAAAACCTTCTTTCAGCAGACCAGACTGCTCTTCCCCAAGGGCAATCGCCCCATTTCTGGTTGCAATTTCCAGAATTTTCTTTGCAGGCATTACTGCTGGATCTGCATTCTTCACGCCCCAGAAGGCATTCATCACAGAGCGGAAAATCTTCATTTCATTCCAAAGGCTTAGTCCGCCATGGGCTGCACCGTCCGTTCCAAGTCCCACAGGAATTCCTCTTTCCAGAAGATCCGGGGTATTTGGAACACCTTTTCCACAATTGCTGAAGGGACAATGCACGACTTTTCCACCGTTTTCAGCCAAAAGTGCACGTTCCTGTGGAGAAACAGTTACTAATGGCTATGCAAACTTAGCTCTCGGATTTTCTGTGAACTGTATTCGCAAAAACATTTCGCAGAACATTCCCAGTAAATCGCAAAAGAAATTCACTCAAACACTTACAGGAGGCACCTCATGACTCTTGAAGAACTGATTCAAACTTATCCAGATGTGGAAACTTATTTCAAATACATGCCCGAGGAATTAAAAACCCGCTATACCATCCGTAAATTTCCTCCCGGAACCATTATCCACCAGAAAGATTATCTTCTTGACTATTTCGGCATCGTTGTAAGCGGTGATCACCGGGTAATCAATGAATTTGAAAATGGCAATATTTTTATGATCGAGAAAAATGAGGCAATTGACTTTATCGGGGAAGTTGCTATTCTGGCGGAGAAGGCTACCACTTCTGTCTCCATTGAAACGCTGACAGAATGCGTAGTTTTCATGATCTCCAGAGCAGATTTTGAAATGTGGATTTCCCAGGACATTCATCTGCTCCGGCTTGTTGCGCACAAAATTGCCTATAAGCTATACCGCTCCTCCTATAACCGGGGTGCCAAGCTCTTTTACCCACCAACTTTCCTTTTTCTGGATTATCTGCTGAAATACGCAACTAATCATCATATTGAAGCCTCCGGAGAAATTGTGCTTCGAAAAACCCGGGAGGGAATCCGTGAAGAGTTGGGAATGACTGTAAAAACCATCAACCGCACCATCACCAAGCTAAAAGAAGACGGGCTCATTGACACCCGCAAGGGCAAAGTAGTCATGTCTCTGGAGCAGTATAAACTGGCGCAGGAGAAAATCAGCAGTTATGTGACATAAAACAACCGCTTGTAGAACATATTCCAGCAATCGTTTTTGCTGTAATTTTTGATCTGAGACAATCCTCCTAATTATCAGTTAGCAGTAACTGATAATTAGGAGGATTTTATTTAGCATTTAAAATCCGCAATTTTTTCCCATCCCGCTCTATGATTCCTTCATCCACCAGGTTCTTCAATTCCCGCATCATGGCGCTGCGGTCTACGCTGAGGTACTCCGCCAGAGTGGTGTAGGACATGGGGAGGGTGAAGGTTTTGGTCTGCTTTTCCACAGCAATAGAATTTAAATAGGCCATAATCTTCTTCCTGGTGCTGTTTCTTGACAGCACGTAGATCCGGCTGGCCTGCTGGCTGGCACGCATGGCGATCATCTGGAGCAGGTTGCTTACCAGCTGGCTGTGGAAGCGGCAGGCATTTTCACAACGCTTGATCACATGTTCATAGTCAATAAACAGCACTTTTGTGGCTGCTTTTGCACAGACATAATAATGCTGGGATTCCTCGGGCAAAAGAAAGGGTTCGCCAAAGACGCTGTCCTTTTTCAGATCGTCCAGCATATACTGGTTTCCTTCTTCATCACAGCAATAAAGAGCCGCCTGACCTTCCAGGATCAGGCCAATTTTTTTCATGGAACTGGCATATTCCATGATCGTTTCGTTATTCTGATAAACCACCTCACGCATACAGAAGCAGACGCGCATGCGCTCCTGCTCTTCCGGAGTTATATATGAAAAAAGTGTCACCGGGGTCATTTTTCCCATTCCTTTCTACTACTTTATTTTATAGAATACACCTTTTTGTTGTATTTGCAACAGAATTTATTCCAAATTCTGGTATACTAAAACCATGTTAAAGAAATAACAAAGTCTAAAAAATAAATAATCACCAAAAAACCACAAATAATAAATTATCTTACCAAAAAGGAGACGAACCCCATATGAAAATCACAGACACCATCCGCTACGCAGGCGTAAACGATCATCAGGTTGACCTTTTCGAAGGCCAGTACAAAGTTCCAAACGGCATGGCATACAATTCCTACGTGATCCTAGATGACAAAATTGCAGTCATGGATACCGTAGATGCCAACTTCACCCATGAATGGCTGGACAACCTGGACCGCATTCTGGAGGGCCGCAATCCAGACTACCTGATCGTACAGCACATGGAACCCGACCACGCAGCAAACGTGGCAAACTTCCTGAAGGTTTACCCGGAAACTACCGTCGTTGCCAACGCCAAAACCTTCACTATGATCCAGAACTTCTTCGGTCTCGACCTGGAAGGACAGAAACTGGAAGTTACAAACGGTGGCACACTCAACCTTGGAAACCACAACCTGACCTTCGTTTTTGCCCCAATGGTACACTGGCCAGAAGTTATGGTAACCTATGACAGCACAGATAAGGTTCTTTTCTCCGCAGACGGCTTCGGAAAATTCGGCGCCCTTGATGTGGAGGAAGACTGGGACAACGAGGCCCGCAGATATTTCATTGGAATCGTTGGAAAATACGGACCACAGGTTCAGAAACTGCTGAAGGTTGCCGCAGGACTGGATATCCAGATCATCTGTCCCCTTCACGGACCTGTCCTTACCGAGAATCTCGGACATTATATCGGACTTTATGACACCTGGTCTTCCTACACACCAGAAACCGAAGGTATTGTGATCGCCTACACCTCCGTTTACGGCCACACGAAGAAAGCCGTTGAAATGCTGGCAGACAAGCTCCGCGGCAAAGGATGTCCAAAGGTTGTTGTCTACGACCTTGCAAGAGACGATATGTCCCTGGCTTTATCCGACGCGTTCCGCTACAGCAAGCTGGTACTGGCTACCACCACTTATAACGCAAGCATTTACCCGTTTATGCACGACTACATCACCCGTCTGGTAGAGCACAATTTCCAGAACCGCACCGTTGGCATTATCGAAAACGGTTCCTGGGCGCCTCTGGCTGCGAAGGTGATGAAAGAAATGCTTTCCAATTGCAAAAAGATCAACTGGCTGAACACTACCGTAAAGGTACTTTCTGCTGTGAACCAGGAAAATAAGGATCAGCTGGAAGCCATGGCAGGTGAGCTTTGCAAAGAATACATTGCCCAGAGTGATGAGCTGGCAAATAAAAATGACATGACAGCCCTTTTCAGAATCGGATACGGTCTTTATGTAGTTACCTCCAATGACGGCAAAAAAGACAACGGACTGATCGTCAACACTGTGACCCAGCTCACCGATACTCCAAACCGCATTGCCGTAAACATCAACAAGGCAAACTATTCCCACCATGTGATCAAACAGACTGGCGTTCTCAATGTAAACTGCCTGTCCGTAGACGCACCGTTCTCTGTCTTCCAGCAGTTCGGCTTCCAGACAGGACGCAGCGTGGATAAATTTGCCGGCCAGAAGGTCTACCGTTCCGATAACGGACTGGTATTCCTGGACAAATATATCAACGCATTTATGTCCCTGAAGGTTGAGCAGTATGTAGATCTTGGCACACACGGTATGTTCATCTGCAGCGTTACCGAGGCCCGCGTAATGAACGATCTTGACACCATGACCTACACCTATTACCAGAAAAATGTAAAACCACAGCCAGAAACAGAGGGCAAAAAAGGCTTTGTCTGCAAGGTCTGCGGATACATTTACGAAGGCGACGAGCTCCCGGATGACTACATCTGCCCGCTGTGCAAGCATGGAGCTGCAGATTTCGAGCCTATTGGATAATAAAATAGCCAGATAAAAAAATTGACGGATAGTAAGATATAAAATAAAAAATATCTTACTATCCGTCATTCGTATATCCCCAATACTAGAACATCTTTGAAAAATGCTTCCTGCAAGATGTACGGCATAATTGGTGGGACAGGCAAATTGCGGGACTATTTTTTTGCACGCTCCAGCCCCATTAGCGATAATAGCAATTTCCACTGCACCCACCTGGAAAAATCCCGGATTTCAGTTTTAACTTGAACTCTGCTTCATCCCCGGATTCTCCCAGCATCCTCAACGCATTCCGAAGATTGCGGATATCTTTTTCCATATAATCGGTATAATTTCCCCGGCCTACAAGCTTCAAATGGGTAATTCCAGCTTGTTTCAGCTGGTACAGGGCGCACAGGCCGCAGCCAGTTTCGCCGCAAAGATAACCTGTAGGATCATAAACAGGATCTGGCGTCTCTAACTGGGAAACAGATGCCATTTTATCCGACGCAGAAGCAGTTTTTTCCAATCCCTGGCCATCCGTTTTCACAGTTTTTACAGTACCTAATTCATAGGGAACCCTGCAAAGATACCCCATCTCATCACAATGTAAGGAGTTGCAAAAGGCACCTGTAAACTGGCACATTTCATTTAATACAAAAGCCTCCCGTTCCGGAATTTCGCATTTTTCTGCAACTGCTCTCATATCTTCAAAGGTATTTTTCCTGTGAAAAATCACACGCTTCAGCCCTATTTTTTTGCCAAATGCAGCTACCATCCGGCCGTTCACCTCGCCGCATTCACCGCTTAAATGGATCTCACAGTTTACACCTTTTTCCCGCAAATACACCATTAAAGCCGGATCTGCAATGATATAACTAAGAAAACCAAGCTCCATGCACCTGCTTATAATCCCTCCAATTTCCGGGTATTGCTCCGGGATATAATACAAAGAATTAAAGGTGAGATGGACCGGTTTTCCGTATTTTTTCACCAGTTCTGACAGGATTTCCAGCTCACTAAATGCCCCAAGCTGTACGTTATAGCAAAGTACTTCCCGACGGTTCAGGGGCAGTACAGTGCCATATTTTTTCGCCCAGGAGTACGGCACATATCCGCAAAAGAACTCATCTGCTCCAGCATCTGCAAACCTTCTATATTCATCGATGGAACCCAATCCTGCTACTATTTTCATCCTGTATGCCTCACAAATTCCGCTTTCCCAGCTCCCAAAATGCCACGGCACTGGCTGCCGCCACATTCAGGGAATCCACATCATGGGACATGGGAATTTTCACCGTGTAATCACAGTCTGCGATGGTCTCATTTGCCAGTCCATCCCCCTCCGTTCCCAGGATAATAGCCAGCTTTTCCTTCGCCAGAAGCCGGGGATCATCAATACTCACTGAATCATCCCGAAGTGCCATTGCAACTGTCTTAAACCCCAGCTTCTCAAGAAGCTCCATTCCGTCCTTAGGCCACTCCATTTTCTTGTGAAAATAGGTCCAGGGAATCTGAAAAACAGTTCCCATGCTCACCCTTGCAGCCCTGCGGTAAAGGGGATCGCAGCAGCCACCTGTGAGAAGCACTCCATCCATATGGAGGGCTGCTGCCGAGCGGAAAATGGCGCCTATATTTGTTGGATTTACCACATTTTCCATCACCGCAATTCTGTGCGCATCCTTGCATATTTCTTCTGCAGAAGGCAAGCACCGGCGTTTCATAGCGCAAAGCATTCCCCGGGTAAGCGCAAAGCCGGTCAGCCTTACCAGTACCTCATATTCTGCTGTATAAACCGGGATTTCCGGGAATTGTTCCAGAATTTCCCGGGCTTCGCCTTCCAGATCCTTGTGCTCCACAAGAAAGGAAATGGGTTCATACCCGGCAGTAAGCGCACGCTGGATCACCTTCGGACTTTCCGCAATAAAAAGCCCTGGCTCTGGTTCCTTGTATCTTAACAGCTGCACCTCCGAAAGTCTGGCATAAATATTCAGCTCCGGTGCTTCAAAATTCTTTATTTCAATCCAGTTTTTCATACTGTTTTTTCCAACCTGTCCTTCTTTTTATACTATAATGTCAAGGGGAAAACGGATCTTGCCCCTGTGTAGGAAAAGCACTTATCACAACCCTGTCCACACCCTTTTGGGCACACCTCTCCAGCAGTTTCCTGTCCTTCAGAATCTCCATATCTATTCCAAATAAAGAGTTATATCTTCCCACCATATGCAGATGCTCCGGGTACAAAAATACACGCTCTGCGCAGTAATGAGGACAAGACTTTTCCAGCTTCTGGGCGCCTCTTTCCCCATTCAAACAGACCGCCCGAAGGGGACAATACTGGGAGGTATTGGTCTGATACAGTGGAATATGCAGACTGTTTTTTTCCTCTGGAAAATCCTGTTCATAGCCACAGGATTCCCATTCAAATCTCTCAATTCCAAACTCTTCTTTTAGGAAATCACGGTAAAATCCAGCGTTAAGATTGTTCTTTTCAAACAACCTTTGGTCACCTTTTTTGAAGGAGATCCGCGGATCTTTTTTACGTTTATTCAGCAATATTCCAAGACTTGGAGTCAGATTCCTGGTCCTATTTTTTACCAGATCCGCCATTCCCCAGTCATTTACAACCACCTCTATACAAGTCTGCCAGCGTTCACACCAGCGGTCCACTTCTTCTAATAGTGCCTGTACCTGATCTAGCATATATTCCCGTATATATGAAAAAACAAGGGTGATCTTTACCTGTTCCGCTGCTGCTTTTTCCAGCATTTGAAACAGCAATTCCTTTCCAGGAAACAATAAATGACAGAACTGATTTCCAATGTAAAGTCGGTCTGGTACCTGGCGTTTTCTGAGCAGACTGCCGCAGATTCCCATACTTTTTTCTGCAAATATTTTCGAAAATTCTGTTAAAGTACTACTTAAATATGCCTGGTATAATTCCGGGCAATCTACTTCTAAAGCCAGTTCCACAGGGGCATTTTCCAGTAATGACTGGTCTTCTCTTCCAAGCCCAGTTTCCAACAGTGGCTGCCTTTCCCTCTCCGGCTCTGTTTTAAGCTCCTCCTGCCATATCTTCATCTGTTCTTCCAGGCTGCTACACTTCACCACATCCCGTTCTCCCGGATATCCGGTCATACTTTTCGCCAGTGTACTGTCATCTTCCTCCAGCTTCAGGTGAATGTAACGATTGTACTGGTAAAGAAGCTTCTGAACCGCCTTTGCATACTCTTTTTCCTTCACATTCACCTTATATTTCACGTAAAATCCCTGGAGATCTGTGCCTGCTGCATCACATCTTTGTATGTCATATTCCGAAATTTCCAGTTCTCGATAACCGCTATTCTCTATATCATAAAAGCTCACTTTCAACTCTTCTGAAGCCATGTTCCAGCTGTCCTTTTTCCGGATCCGGAAGCAAAATCCCGTCTCATCCAGCTCTGTGATCCGAACTTCCCGGCCTCCGGCAAATCCGGCAAGAAGCCCGAAAGGAACCATTGAAACCACCGTCATCACCCCGCTTCCCATTTGGAATACTGAAAGTATATCTCAGAACATATGAAAATACAATCTTTCCCTTCAAAACCTTTTTTCTCCTTTTTTTATTCGCAAAAGAGTGCTACAATCATTCTAACGACTATGCAAAAAGGAGTACCCTTTCTATCATGAAACAGAATCTCAAGCGTTTGCTGCCTGTATCAATCGTAATCGGAATTACTATTATTGTTTCATTTCTTCTGTATGATAAAGTTATGGACCGGGAAAAGGAGCGCTGTTGGCAAGCCCTTGGCGATTCCGCCAAAGCTATTTCAGCTGAGTTCCAGATGAAATTCCAGGACAATATCACCACCCTTGGACTGGCGGCCAACGCCATGGTGCAGGAGGATAAGCTAAAGCCAGAGCAGATTGGTTCCGTTCACCTTGACGCATTTGAAGAGAACACAATTTTCTCCAGAATCGATGTCCTCTATCCAGACAACACCATTTTATATGAAGACGGACGGAAAGACATCCTGCGTGAAGACGTGGATTTCAACGATATCGCAGCCCTTGGCGAGCACATTTCCCACAGACTGGCAGACGTTGAAACTGGAAATGAATCCTTTTATTACTATATGCCTGTGGAAAAGGACGGCGAGATCAAAGCCATCCTTACCGGAGTGATCGACACCACCGATCTGGCAGACATCTTTCAGTTTTCCCTTTATGACGATCACGCAGCTATCTGTCTTGTGGACAGCGCAGACGGAAATTACGTTCTTGACACCTGGCATCCCACTCTTGGAAACGCCTATGATATGCCTGACCGCACCCGGCTGAAGGGCTACGAAAACGTTGATCTGACAAGCGAAATAAAAGCTTTAAAAACCGGCGTGATCGCCTTTGAATCAAACACCAATGGGAAAGACAGTTACATGTATTATACCCCTGTTGGTCTTTTCGACTGGGAGCTTCTGGTCATAGCACAGGATGACGTTGTTTTTTCCAGTCTTCTTTATCTGAAAAAGCTGATGATCTTCGCCGGAATCATCGAGCTTCTGCTGCTGGTTCTCTACATTATATGGAACTTTTACACTGTAGACCAGCTTGCCAAAAGTGAGAAAGAGACCAAAGAACAGCTTAAGATCTCCAACACGCTGATCCAGTGTGTCACAGCGCTTTCTTCCAATAAAAGCATTGATATTTCCATTCAGAATCTGCTGGAAATCATCACCCAGTACTTCAATTCTGACCGGACCTATATATTCGAAATTGACCCGGCCAAGGATGTTTTGAACAATACCTACGAATATGTAAAAGAGGGCATCACACCTCAAATTGACAACCTTCAGGAGGTACCTGTTTCTGAACTTCCAAACTGGATGGAAACCTTCTATAAATTCCAGCCTTACTATATTTCCGACCTGGAACAGGAGAAAGGATATCCCTCCTATGACCTGCTGAAGCCCCAGGAAGTGAACCAGCTTATTGCAGTTCCTCTTGGAAAAAAGGGACAGGTAATTGGCTTTGTGGGCGTGGATAATCCAAGACAATTTTATGATGATGCGACCTTGTTATCCTCTATCCAGTTCTTCCTGACCAACAGTCTTGCCAACAAGAAACAGCAGGCATTATTGCAGGCTATGAGCTATCACGATATGCTTACATACCTGTATAACCGTAATAAATATATCGAAGTTCTGGATTCCTACAAGGGCAAAATCATTGAAAAAGTTGGTGCTGCTTATATCGATCTGAATGGTCTGAAGCAGATCAACGACAACCAGGGGCATGAAGCCGGAGATACATTTATCCGTACTGCAGCCAAGGTACTCTCCGGTATTTTTCCAGAGAATTCTTACCGCATCGGCGGTGATGAATTTGTGGTTATGACTGCGGATCTGGAAGAGGCAGACTTCCAGAATAAGATAAACAGGCTTCAGAAAGAGATGCAGGAGAATCAAGTCAGTATCTCCATTGGATCTCTGTGGAAAGAAAGCTGCTCAGATCTGGAAGAGATGATGAAAGAAGCCGATCACAGGATGTATGAGGCGAAAAAAGCTTATTATCAGAAGGCTGACCGGCGGACACATAGTCACTGAGCAGGACTGGTAAAGACAGAAGTATCCCGTCACCAATAATTATATGTACTACCACACTTAATCAAAATTCATGAACTAAAAAGCGCCAGAACACAGGAGATATTATAAAAAAGTTCTTCTGCTATTCTGGCGTTTTTATTTTAAAGCCTTACTTTTCGTCCACTTTTTGCAATACGATCTGGTATGCTTCATACTCCCTGCCAGCCACAGGAAGCAGCATTCCAGCCTCCATAAGGGCCGCACCCGGATACACTTTTCCAGTAGTTTTATCCAGATAAAAAGCATCCTCAGCAAGCCCTTTTAAGGTTACATAAGTGGCTGGTGCATTGGCTTCGGCACTCAGTCTTACCACGCTTACAAGTGCCTGCTCCTGGTTCTCAGATACCACCATCCATGCAGCAATTTCATCCTGGAATGGATCAGAAAGGCGGTAA
This sequence comes from Blautia sp. Sow4_E7, assembly GCF_052116245.1. Classification (NCBI taxonomy): domain Bacteria; kingdom Bacillati; phylum Bacillota; class Clostridia; order Lachnospirales; family Lachnospiraceae; genus Blautia; species Blautia sp. Sow4_E7. Next base: position 77,906 of record NZ_JBQKLL010000005.1, on the reverse strand, counting down.
TAATTGCCTTCACGGATCAACTCCTGATGCTCCCGGTATTTCGCCAGCTGGGTACGGATCTCTGCTTTTTCTTCTGCACTTAAAAGTGCAGGATTCAGCTCATATCCAAAGGTTCCGGACATAGCTGCCACGCCTCTTGTGTGCATGCTGGTCACTCTTCCGGTCTGGTGATTTGGCACTGCAGAGACATGGGACCCCATTGCTGCTACTGGATAGAAGAAGGAGGTTCCATACTGGATCCGGGTGCGATTGATGGCGTCTGTATTGTCACTGCACCAGATCTGCGGAGTATAATACAGCATTCCAGCATCAAATCTTCCGCCGCCTCCACTGCATCCCTCAATGAGAATATCCGGGTATCGGCTGGTGAGTTTTTCCAGGAAATCATACACTCCAAGAACGTAATCATAGGTCACTTTTGGACCATAAACATCCGCCATACTGCGGTTCATATCCCATTTGATATACTCTACATTTCCCTGGTCTAACACATCACAAATGCGTTTGAAAATCTCATCCCGCACTTCTTTTCTGGAAAAATCCAGGATCAGCTGGTTTCTGGAACGGATAGGTTTACGGCCAGGAATCGCAATAGCCCAGTCCGGATGTTCCCGGTAAAGATCACTGTCTTCGCTTACCATTTCCGGCTCGATCCAGATACCAAATTTCACGCCCTCCGCATTTACTCGCTGAATCAAATTGGCAAGAGTTCCACCTAATTTTTCCTCATTTACATACCAGTCTCCCAGAGAAGAATTGTCATCATTTCGCTTTCCAAACCAGCCGTCATCCATAACAACCATGTCGATTCCAAGCTCTTTTGCCTGCTTTGCAAGCTCTACGATGGTGTCACCGGTGAAGTCGAAATAGGCAGCTTCCCAGCTGTTGATCAGCACCGGGCGGTTCTCATGGACGTATTTTCCCTGGCAGATATGGTTCATAATGCAATGGTGATACTGCTGGGAAAGCCTGGCAAGTCCTTTGTTGGTATAGGATAAAATAACCTCTGGTGCGGTAAATTCAGCCCCTGCTGCTAGCGGGTATTCGAATAACTCGTCAGTCAGTCCCATTTGGATACGGGTCTGGTTATACTGGTCTTTTTCTGCTTCTGCCAGGAAATTTCCGCTGTATACAAAGAGCATTCCATAGCAGCTTCCGCTGTCCTCAGTTGTGTTTTTTCCTGCAAGGATCACCCCAGGATTGTGCTGGTGGCTGGAGCTTCCACGACGGCTTCCAATGCGGATGCTTCCATGGGAAACAGGTACACGTTCCATGTTTCTTTCCATGGCATGTCTGCCGTAAAACTGGATCAGATCGTAGTCTCCGTGAAGGAAATCCAGGCATGCAGACTGGGCTTTTTTTATGGTTATCTGTGCTTCTCCAGCATTTTTAATGATTATACTTCTGGTGATGATGTCTTCTTTTTCCAACACTCCGTAGAGCAGATGAAGTTCCACTTTTGTGAGCGGATCTGCCAGAATAATCTCCAGTGTTTCTGCCTCGTCTTCGCCAGCGCGGACAGCTGGAAGACCATTCAGTGCATATTTTCCTGATGTAATTTTATGGCTTATGTAAACCGGATTGCAGCACTTGGAACCGTCCCCGTTCTGGATATTTACCGCATAATTACGGAAATCACCGGTGCCAAGGGAGGGATATTCCTGCGGCAGAGCATCCAGAGAATAGGTTCTGTCGCTGCCTGCAGAATCGGGATTTCCGGAAAAACCGCGGTCTGCATAGTTCAGCAGATAATCCATCTCTCCAGCAGTTCTGGCACCGTAATACAGGTGCAAAAGGTAACCCTTGGCATCCGCCTGCATCTGATAGGTGGTGTGAGCGGTGGTGAGGGTGAAAATTCGGGTGTTTTCGTTGAAGGTGATTGACATGGGTGGGGGACCTCCTTTTTTATGATGTGTTAAGTATAACATACCAAAATCAGCACTTAAATAGCTTAATTTTTCTTGTTTTATATCTTTATGATGTTTTATTATGGTATAATGAAATGTAATATCGTATTATGACATGTTTGAATTAAGTAATTCTATTAAAATGCTGTTAAAGAAAGAATTTTCAAAAATAAAACGGGAGATTTCCAGATATGAACAACAACTTTCACATTTTTCCAAGCGAAAATTTCATCGATCTATGCCTTTACCAATATGGTCATGAGAAGTGTACACCGGGGCATTTATTTGGTCCGGCGACGCGGAATCACTATCTTTTTCACTATATCATTTCCGGAACCGGCACCCTGATGGCCACCAATTCCAAGGGACAGAATGTAAATTATCAGATTCGAAGTGGACAGGGCTTTATGATTTTTCCCGGGCAGATCACCACTTATGTGGCAGATATTCAGGCACCCTGGGAATACGTCTGGGTGGAGTTTGACGGGCTGCGTACTACAGAAATCCTCAATGTTTGCGGCTTTTCCAAGGATGCTCCAGTCTATACCGCCCGATCTGGAGAAATGCGAAAAAGAATGGCTGATGAACTGATTTATATTTCTCAAAATTCAGAGCAATCCCCCTTTCATTTGATGGGACATTTCTATCTTTTTGCGGATCTGCTTGCACAATCTGTTGCCAGGCCACAGCCTGCCTCCAGCAGTAAAATGAGTGATTATTATATCAAAGAGGCGATCAATTTTATTGAACAGAACTTCCAGAATGATATTTCTATTGAGGATGTGGCCGCTGTTTGCGGCATTAACAGAAGCTATCTGGGACGGATTTTCCGCACCAACACAGGACATTCTCCACAGGAGTTTCTTATTCATTACCGAATGACAAAAGCGGCGGAATTACTGAAATTAACCACCTTATCTGTAGGGGATATCGGCTCCGCCGTAGGCTACGAAAACGCCCTCCACTTCTCCCGGGCTTTTAAAAATGTATATGGGATTTCCCCGCGTGCGTGGCGGGAGCAGCATAAATGAAGAAAAGGGCATATCTGACCGCCGCCAAGGTCTCATGCAGGCATGGACTTTGGCTCGTTGCTCGCGAAAATAAAAAGGACCTTCCGATTTTTCAGAAAGTCCTGTGTCTGCTTGTTGTTATTGAATTTTAGAAGTTAAATCCTACGGATTTCAGCGTTCCGTCTGTGGACTCTGCGGTTACGTCCTGGGCTACTACGCCTTCCTCGGTTTCCTGGATGTGAAGAGCACTCTGGGTTGTGTTCTCTTCTGCTGCAACATCTTTGAACTCGATGTTGATCACAACTGCTTCGTCTGGAACTTCGATCTCAGTGCCGTCTACTGTGAAGGTTACATCATAGAAGGTGTACTCGTCATCTTCTGTTGTGCCAAGGTCTCTGATGGAAGCCTGTTTTGCTTCTTCGTATTTCTCGCTGCCAGCTTCAAGCTTTACAGCGTTCATTTCTGCGTTTTCTGGGAGAGCTGTCTCATCGAAAACTTTTGCAGTGATGATAACCTCCTCGTTCTCAAAACGGAAATCGGAAGCTGCTGTAGTTTCCTCTGCCTCTCCAACCTCACCTGTTCCATCTGTAAATTCAGCTGTCTCAGCTTCTGCGGAGCCATCTGTGAATCCATCAACAAAAGCCTCTTCTTCCTGGGCTTCTTCTGCCTGAACCTCCTCAGTCTGTGCGGCTTCTGGCTGAACCTCTGTCTGAGTCTGCTCCGGCTGAACTTCTTCTACATATACAGCTTCATCACCTGCGTTAAAAGCCTCCATCTCTGCAAGTGTCTCAGCATCTGTGAAACCTTCTGCGGAAGCTGCTGTATATCCAGTGGCCAGCATTGCTGCTGACATCATAACTGCCATTGCTTTTTTTAATGTATTCTTTCTCATAATGGAAACCTCCTGAAATCTATTAAGCCATTTCCAAATGTAATATCCTTTAATTTAACTTCATTATACCAGCAGGGCTGTTTCGTCAACTCTTTCTTCAGGATGTTTTTTTGACTTTTTTTCAGGAAAAAGGCGATCCGCTTTGTGTGCGGACCGCCTTCCTTTGTACCTGCCATGTTATGGTTTCTGATCTGGCCAGAAACCTTTTCATGCCTTATTATCTTTTGTTTCTTCTGCGGCGTCTCTCTGTCTCAGCAGCAAGCATTGCGGCTGCAAGGAGAAGCATCAGGTAGGTTCCGATCGGTGTGTCATCTCCGGTCTTCGGTGATTTGCCGCCGTAGCTGCTGGAATGATCTTCGGAACCACCGCCATTTCCGTCATCGGAAGAAGGTGTTGGGGTTGGGGTCTCTGTAGCTTCTTCCTGGTTGGTAATAACTACTTCTGCTGTCATATTGGTATCATCGATTGTAACGGAGTCTGCACTTACGGAAACTTTATATCCAAAGTCTTCGGATCCTGCAATTGGTTTTCCGTTGGAATCGGTTTCGGTTACGTACAGAGTTACCTTTGTTCCTGGCTGGGCAAGACCAACATTGATAATCTCGCTTACTTCGTAACCACCATCCATCTTGAGTTCGATAATATTCTGCTCAACCTGCTGTGAAAGCTGTGTATGAGCTGCGTCATCAAAGATACCTGCATAAAATACTTTATCGCTGTTCTTGGTATCTCCGTCTGCTCCCAGAACTCTCTTAGTAATTGTCAGCTGGCCCTGTCTGTAGAAACCGTCTGGCGGGAAGCTGCTGAATACGTTTTCGAAGGAAACCGTTGTTGTTCCATCGGCTTCGGTTACGGTTGTGGAGTTACCATCGCCAAATACTGCTTCATAGGTGGTTCCATCTGCAAGCGCTCCAATAACCTGAGAAATTCCGTCTTTTGTACACTCTGCAATGTAGTAGGTCTTTCCTGCCTTAATATTCTCTGAGAATACTACGGTGGAAGCATTTGAATTCTTGAACTCAAGAGCTTTTACATCAGATACTCTCTTTGTGCATTCTTTATCGGAATACAGGGCTACGTAGAAGGTCTGATCTTTTGCTACCAGATTTTCACCTACATAGGTAAGTCTCTTGGTTACTGCAATAGATGCGGATGTTGCCAGGCTATCCTGTACCAGCAATACGCCTTCTTTGGAAACAGTTGTTGTCTTTTCGGTATCAACTGTTCCGTCTTCTTTCAGAACAAATGTGGTGTCGTTTGTAAGTAAATATCCATCTGGAGCTACAGTCTCACGAAGGGTGTAGGTCTTACCGGTTTTCAGTTTCTCGGTAACGTGAGCTTCCTTCGTGGAATCCCACTCGTCTACGATATTTCCATCCTCATCAATGATTTGGATGTGAGCGCCTTCCAGCTCTTCTCCGTCAGAAATATCTACTTTGCTTACTTTTACAGAAGTTCTGCTGTCTTCTACCAGAAGTCTTCCATCATCTGCAATGGTTGTGCTGGTATTGTCTTTGTCAAGAGTTCCGTCTTCTTTCAGCACAAAGGTTGTGTCAGCTGTAACTGTGTAGCCGTCTGGAGCTACGGTCTCGCGAAGGGTGTATTTCTCACCGATCTTAAGACCTGTTACTTCATGTGATTCCCAAGTGGAATCCCACTCATCTACAACATTTCCATCCTTGTCGATCACCTGGATATGGGCACCTGCCAGCTCTTTCTGGTCGGTGATATCCACTTTGCTGATCTTGACGGAGGTAATTGTGTTTGTTATAACAAATCCTTCGGCAGCATCTCCTGTTACTGCAGAAATGTAACCAGTTGTTTCGCTGGTTTCTTCTACGGTGTAGACGATATCTTTTCCAGCTTTCTTCTGGTCAAGATCGGACCATGTGTAAGTCCACTTGTTCTCTGCATTCAGGGTGATTTCCTCGCCGCTGTTCTCGCCATCTGCTTTCAGCTGAACTTTGATCTCTTTCGGTCTATGGCCGTCGCGGTCATTGTTGTCAGCCCATGCTTTGGTAACTGTGACGCTGGTTTTTCCTGGTGCATAGCTGTTTGTGATATCGTAGCCGGTGATCTCGGTTGTGTAATCTGCAACTGCATCCTCGGTTACGGTGTATGCAATTTCTTTTCCAGCCTCATATTTCGGCAGGTTTTCGAAACTGTAGGTCCAGTTTCCATTTTCATCTGCAGTTACGGTCTTGCTGTCTTTCTCCTCGCCATTTGCAAGAAGTCTTACCGTAATGCTCTCCGGACGTTTGCCGTCCTGATCGTCTGCATCGTTCCAGGTCTTGGAGCCCTTCACCTCAGTTGTCTCGGTTGTGTAAGCGTTGGTGATGTTAAATCCGTCTACACTTGTTTCGTAGCCTTCCACAGCTTCCTCGGTTACGGTGTAGGTGATTTCTTCACCATTTGCATATTTCGGCAGATCTGTGAAGGTGTAGGTCCAGTTTCCTGCTCCGTCTGCGGTTACAGTCTGGCTTGCTGCGATCTCGCCGTTTGCAAGAAGATTGATGATAATACTCTCTGGACGCTTGCCATCCTGATTGTCTGCGTCATCCCAGGTCTTGGTTCCGGTGATGGAAACATTTTCTGGAGCGTAGGTGTTAGTCAGGGTGGTTACGGTTCCATTCTTGCTGTTATCGGTCAGTTCGTAGCCTTCTGGAAGAGCTTCCTCTTTCCAGGTGTACTCGATTGCTTTTCCGTCTGCTTTTTCCGGAAGATCAGATACGGTCTGTGTCCAATTGTTCTCGGCGCTCAGGGTGACTGTCTCGCCGGTTGCTTCGCCGTCTGCAAGAAGACTTACGGTGATGCTCTCCGGACGTTTTCCATCCTGGTTTTCTGCGTCGTTCCAGATCTTGGTTACCGTTGCACTGGTCTTTCCTGGAGTGTAGCTGTTGGTGATGTTATTGCCATCATAGGTTGTAGTGTAATCAGTTACTTCCTCCTCAGCTACGGTGTAGGTGATTTCCTGGCCGTTTGCATATTTCGGCAGATCTTTGAAGGTGTAAGTCCAGTTTCCTGCGTCATCTGCGGTTACGGTCTGGCGATCTTTTTCTGCTCCGTTTGCAAGAAGGATTACAGTGATGCTCTCTGGACGTTTTCCGTCCTGGTTATTGGCATCATTCCAGGTCTTGGTTCCGGTAATCTCGGTGGTCTCTGGCTGGTGAGTGTTGATGATATTGTTGCCATCAAGCTCTGTGGTGTAGCCTTCAACTGCATCCTCGGTTACGGTGTAGATGATTTCCTGGCCATTTGCATATTTCGGAAGGTCTGTGAAGCTATAGGTCCAGTTTCCGTCTGTATCAGCGCTTACGGTCTGGCTCTTGATCTGAGTACCGTTTGCCAGAAGGTTTACGGTAATGCGTTCTGGACGGATTCCGTCCTGGTTATTTGCATCCTCCCAAATCTTATTTCCGGCAATGAAAGTTGTTTCTGGTATATGAGTATTGGCGATGTTATAGCCGTCTACCTTACTCTCATATCCCTTAACAGCTTCCTCTTCTACGGTATAAGTAATTTCCTTTCCATTCTTAAATTTATCAAGATTGTCAAAGGTATACTTCCAATTTCCGTTTGCATCAGGTGTTACTTCCTGGCTTGCAGCCTTTTCTCCATTTGCCAGGAGATTAACAATAATACTGGTCGGTCTCATTCCGTCCTGGTTATCTGCATCATTCCAGGTTTTAGTTATTTCAACTTTTGTTTTTTCAGTATTGTGAGTATTAATAAGGTTGTAACCATCTACGCTTGTTTCGTAGCCATTTACTTTTTCCTCACTTACTGTATAAGCAATTTTTCCTTCAGAATCATACTGTGGCAAGTTCTTGAAGACGTAACTCCAGTTTCCATTTGCATCAGGAATTACCTTCTGATCTGCAACTTTCGTTCCATTTGCCAAAAGGTTTACAGTGATACTGGTAGGTCTCATTCCATCCTGGTTGTTTGCATCATTCCAGGTCTTGGTTCCGCTGATTTCAATTACTCCTTTGTAAATGTTTTCAAAAGTCATTGTACCAGGAGTATCGCTGCCTTTCTTGATTGTCTTGCTTACATTCAGTGTTCCGTCTCCAGCATCTGCTACAGTTACCTCTACAGTATATACTGTAGTATCATAAGTAACTTCAGCATCCGCTTTCTGAACCTCTGATACTGTGTAAGTATGAAGTCCAACATCTTTAAGAGTATAGTTGAGCGGTCTGAATGTTACATTTCCATTTGCATCGTTGGCAACGGTCTGAATGGTCTCTCCGTTCTCATCTTTCAGCACAAAGCTAAAATCGTCAACTTCAAGATCTTTGTTCTTCAAAGTCTTGTTTGCTTCCAGTGTCAAGGATCCATTTGCAGCGTAAGTATTGGTAAATACGGTTCCACCAGCGGATTCAGTTCTTGCAATATCCAGTTTTCCGTCTTTGCCCTCACTTACTGTTATTGTTACTGTACGAGTCGCATTCGGATCGTTTGTTACACCTTCTGCACTTCCAGTCTCCTGGATTGTGTAGGTGTAAGTATTTCCTACATCTTCAAGACTGTACTTGATAGTTCCAAAGCTCAGTGACTGGCTGTAGCCACTTGTTGCATTTGTCTTTACAACTGTCTGTGCTGGCATTGGAGTGCCTTCAGCCGCGGTTAATGTAAAGGTCCATTCATCTCCATCCTGGAATTCACGACCGCTTAATACTTTGGTTACGCCAAGAGTTGTTTCGCCATCGGCGTACTTATTGGTAAATGTCAGTCCGTTTTCAGTAACTTCCTGAGTTACGTTAAGAGTTCCGTCTCCGTTGTCTCTGACGTTTACTGTTACAGTTCTTGCAGCAACTGGATCGTTTGTTACGTTTTCTACATTTCCGGACTCGGTGATGGTGTAAACGTAATCCTTATTGACATCTGCAATAGTGTAGTGGATCTTGCCAAAGTCAAGGGTTGTGGATATTCCACTAGTTGCAGTTGTGGTAACAACTGGATTTTCTGGCAGTGGGGCATTCGCATCATTGCAAGTTACGGTGAATGTCCAATTGTCGCCTTCCTGGAATTCACGGCCGCTCAGACTCTTGCTTGCTTTCAGCTCTGTGCTTCCGCTTGCGTTGTAGACATTGGTAAATACAAGATCTTCCAAACTCTTGTCAGCGGTTACCAGCAGCTTTCCTTTTCCGTTATCACTTACAGATACCGTGATAATGTAGCTGTCTCTAGTGTAGGTCACTCCCTTGACTTGTTCTTCCTCAGACGGGATGTTTTCTACTACTTTATAGTAGTGTGTTCCCTTTTCGGTATAGGTGATCTCATCAAAGGTTACCGTTCCGTCGGCCGCATTGCTCTTGGTATCTGTATATCCGTTTTCTACGGTCTTTCCGTTTTCATCAACCTCTGTGATTGTGAAGCTGAACTCTCCTGCCTTCAGGTCACGGCCGGTCAATTTCTTCTTCACGGATGGGGTATAGCTTCCGGCTGCATTGTATTCATTGACGAACTCCAGATCCTTCAGTTCCTGGTCTGCCGTTGCTGTCAGCGTTCCATCTTCGTTATCCTCTACCTTTACAGTGATCAGATAGCTCTGGCTGCTATAGGTTACTCCCTTGAGCTTCTCTTCCTCAGACGGAATGTTTTCTACTACTTTATAGTAGTGTGTTCCCTTTTCGGTATAGGTGATCTCATCAAAGGTTACCGTTCCGTCGGCCGCATTGCTCTTGGTATCTGTATATCCGTTTTCTACGGTCTTTCCGTTTTCATCAACCTCTGTGATTGTGAAGCTGAACTCTCCTGCCTTCAGGTCACGGCCGGTCAATTTCTTCTTCACGGATGGGGTATAGCTTCCGGCTGCATTGTATTCATTGACGAACTCCAGATCCTTCAGTTCCTGGTCTGCCGTTGCTGTCAGCGTTCCATCTCCATTGTCCTCTACGGTCACGGTAATCGTATAGGTCTGGCTGGTGTAACTTACTCCGTCAAGTTTCTCTTCCTCAGACGGGATATTCTCTACTACTTTATAGTAATAGGTTCCCTTCTTAGTATAGGTGATCTCATCAAAGGTTACCGTTCCGTTCGCTGCATTGCTCTTGGTGTCTGTATATCCGTTTTCTACGGCCTTTCCGTTTTCGTCAACTTCTGTGATCGTGAAGCTGAACTCGCCTGCCTTCAGGTCCCTGCCGGTCAGTTTCTTCTTCACGGATGGGGTATAGCTTCCGGCTGCATTGTATTCATTGACGAACTCCAGATCCTTCAGTTCCTGGTCTGCCGTCGCTGTCAGCGTTCCATCTCCATTGTCCTCTACGGTCACGGTAATCGTATAGGTCTGGCTGGTGTAACTTACTCCGTCAAGTTTCTCTTCCTCAGACGGGATATTCTCTACTACTTTATAGTAATAGGTTCCCTTCTTAGTATAGGTGATCTCATCAAAGGTTACCGTTCCGTTCGCTGCATTGCTCTTGGTGTCTGTATATCCGTTTTCTACGGCCTTTCCGTTTTCGTCAACTTCTGTGATCGTGAAGCTGAACTCGCCTGCCTTCAGGTCCCTGCCGGTCAGTTTCTTCTTCACGGATGGGGTATAGCTTCCGGCTGCATTGTATTCATTGACGAACTCCAGATCCTTCAGTTCCTGGTCTGCCGTCGCTGTCAGCGTTCCGTCTCCATTGTCCTCTACGGTCACGGTAATCGCATAGGTCTGGCTAGTGTAACTTACTCCGTCAAGTTTCTCTTCCTCGGACGGGATATTTTCTACTACTTTATAATAGTAGGTTCCCTTCTTACTATAGGTGATCTCATCAAAGGTTACCGTTCCGTTCGCTGCATTGCTCTTGGTGTCTGTATATCCTCCGGATACCTCAGCTCCGTTCTCATCTACCTCTGTGATTGTGAAACTGAACTCGCCTGCCTTCAGGTCCCGGCCCCTCAGAGTTTTTTTCACGGACGGTGTATAAGTTCCCTTTGCATTGTATTCGTTGACGAATTCCAGATCCTTCAGTTCCTGGTCCGCTGTTGCGGTCAATGTTCCATCCTCGTTATCCTTTACGGTTACGGTAATCGTATAGGTCTTGTCGGTGTAAGTTACTCCGTCAAGTTTCTCTTCCTCGGACGGGATATTTTCTACTACTTTATAATAGTAGGTTCCCTTCTTACTATAGGTGATCTCATCAAAGGTTACCGTTCCGTTCGCTGCATTGCTCTTGGTGTCTGTATATCCTCCGGATACCTCAGCTCCGTTCTCATCTACCTCTGTGATTGTGAAACTGAACTCGCCTGCCTTCAGGTCCCGGCCCCTCAGAGTTTTTTTCACGGACGGTGTATAAGTTCCCTTTGCATTGTATTCGTTGACGAATTCCAGATCCTTCAGTTTCTGGTCTGCTGTTGCGGTCAGCGTTCCGTCTCCGTTATCCTCTACCTTCACGGTAATTGTATAAGCCTGGCTAGTGTAAGTTACTCCGTCAAGCTTCTCTTCCTCTGACGGAATGTTTTCTACTACTTTATAGTAGTGGATTCCTTTCTCCGTATAGGTGATCTTCTTGAAGTTTACAGTTCCATCAGCTGCATTGCTTGCAGTATCATGATAGCCTTCACTTACCTCTTTTCCATCTTTATCAACTTCTGTAATTGTAAAGCTGAACTCGCCTTCTTTTAATTCACGGCCATTCAGTACTTTCTTAACAACTGGAGTATATGTTCCATTCTTTTCCTTTGTAGCATTGGAAATTCTTACATAAGCATGATGTTCTCCCTGAATAGGAGCCTTATGAATTTCTCCACCAGACTGATGTAAAACCTTCGCAATATCCAACTGAGAAATATTATTTCCAGAGTATAATGTACCCGCAGGTAATAATTGAATACCAGGAGCCTGGCCACCGCCTAACTTAACAGTTCCAGTAAATGGGTTTCCGGCTTCATCAATATAATTCCATAGAATATGAAGTCCAGCTTTAGACCACTCTTTTTCATTCATAATATTGGTTCCGCCAACATTTAGCTGTCCAATATTAGTTCCTAATAAATTAAGCTCTGATGTGCCGTTAGGAGCAATCACATTTATTACCAATGTTTGTGCAGAATCAGATAATATATTTCCATTATACGGTAAATCAACCTGATTTCCTGTCAAAACATCCGGTGTAATGTAAATAACCTGGGTACCATCACCCGTTTTAGCTTTTCCCAAATTACTAGCCAATGTGTTTAATTTTCCGGAAATCATAGCATTTACCCCACCGGAAGTATACTCACCATTGGTAACTCTTGACGTAAAATCACTCTCAGATAAACCATACTTTACATTATTTACCTGACCTTCTACAGTGATTTCACCCGCTTTCGCTCTCGTATACAGATTTCCATCTCTTAATTTAACTTTACCTGTTGCTGTTCCAACAAAGTTATCATTATTAAAAATTTCAATTGCAGTATTCTCATTATAGGAAACAGAAAAATCTTTATACTTGTCAGCTACTTTATTGTATTTCTTGCTGCCATATGCATAATTTCCATTAGTATTTTCTTCAAGTTCATATACTGAATATTTATAGGAAGAAGCACTTGTTCCGTTTGAATTATTTGTGTTTATCTGTGTAAAGTCAAAGGAACTTGTTCCATCACTATTAAATGTAAGTGATTTTACCTCAATTAACTTGTCGCTATTATCAAACAGTCCAAAATTGAACGTTTCAGCAGATTTTAATCCAGAAACACTTTTAGTCACATGAACTGTTAATGCATCTGTATACTTACCTACATTTCCACTGTCGCCAATGTCGCCACCGTCTGAATAAAATGAATCTGTTGCAATATTACCTTCCATGTCACCAGCGTTATGGAACTCGCCAGCAAATACTGCATAATTTGTTGCAGAGCCTAATGAACCAAATACGTTTGAAACTGTATTGCTTCCTAATTGGGTAATATTTACCTCTGCGCTATTGTTAATAATTTCTCCACATGATACTTTTTTGCTATAATCTAATATACTGTTATTCGGTATAACTTTATAATCGTTACCATCGTAGTCTTCCTTATAACTACCCTGTTTTAATGATAACAATACAATCTGAGCATTGCTAATATCTGAAAAAGGTTGTAAGGATACTGTTGCTCTACCACCAGTTACCTCAGCCTTAACAACCTTAGACTTTTTCTCATACCAAGAATCGTGTGATTGCAATGCCGCCAAATAATATGTACCATCTGGTGCATTAATAGTAACATCAATCACTGTCGCATTCTGCTGTTTCACCCTTCCCACCGTCGCCGCAAAGGTTGTCACGGATGAATCGGCCATGATCATCACGAGAGCGAGAAACAGTGCTAGGAATCTTCTTAAATACCCATTCTTTTTCATAATTTCTCATTCCTTTCTTTGGATATGTAGATTTATTTTTAACCGAATTGGGAATTATTTTCGGTTGCAAGATAGTATATGATTATTATGTTTATTGTATCACTTTAGCTCTTTCTCCAACTCTTTCATTTCCCGAAAGAGTCGCGAAAACGTGAGATTTTATATGGCAATTTTAGCATTTTCCACGTCTTTTTTATAAATTATTGATAAATATGTTCACTCTTGTCGCAGACCGCAAGGTGAACTGTAATTTACACCTCTGTTTCGCACATTTCTCCAATGGATGCCACATAGAAATCAACCTGTGTGGATTTCTTATCCCCCGACAGCTTGTTGAAGGCCTTGGCAATCCGTTTGGAAACAATAGGGCAGTTTTCCTGGCTGATTTCGATCAGCATGACAATATACTGCCGAACGTTGTATCTGGTGTAAAAATCCCCCTTTCGTATGGAGGACTGGATGGCTTGTCTAAGGAGTTCGGACTTTTCACGTTCTTTCTCTTCCGAAACGTTATTGGTCTTATAATCCAGTGTGCAAAGCATGACAAACACAGATAGGCCCGAGCGCTCCACCATACGGCTGAATACGTGGTAGATATCAATAAAGCTGGGGAACGGGCAGAAGTACGCACCCACTGCGGCTTCTTTTTCCCGAAGTCTTTCCTTGATATCGGTGAGGGCGCCTGCTGCCTGCGAGGTTCGCTCTCCCATCAGTTTGAAACGCTTTAACAGTCTCTCCGAAGGGGCTACTCCCATTTCGTCGAACAAAAGCTTTTCGGTGTTTTTGTAGACCTCAAGGCCTTCCTTATACCGGGACATTCCGATCAGGCTGTCGATTTCCCAGACCTGCCACTCGTCAAAGGGGTAAATCTCGGCGGCCCTGTGGGCTACTTTATGCAGATCTTCATACCGTTCATGGTTTTTCAGCCAGCGGCACAGTTCCTCTGTAATATGGAAGTAATCATCTCTGCACTGGACATTCTCCACGGCAACCCATTCCTCACCGATCATATCCAGGAGAAATTCACCTTTATAAATTTTCCAGGTCTGCATCCAGAGGTGGATCTTGTCCTCTTCTCTTTTCTCCGCCCGCTCTTTTTCTACCAGCTTCTTGAACTCGTTTACATCTACCTGAACCGGGATGTTTTCGTCCCAGCAGCACATTCCGGACTGGATATTTATGTATTTGCTGTCCGGAAGTCCAATATCCTTCAGCTGTTTGCGAAGCCTGAAAATGGTGTTGTTCAGGCTTCCGTTCTTATTCTCCACCTCAACTCTTCCATAAAGAGCTTCTATCATGGCCGCTTTGGAAATTCCGCCGTCCTCGGTGTGAAGCATGAGCAGCTGAAAAAGCTGTGTGGTCTTCGACGCTTTATTTCGATCCAGCACCAGTTCTTTTCCTTTATATTCCAGTGAAAAGGTTCCAAGCATGCGAACCTTTAATACGTTTTTGTCCATATTTTCTTCTCCATTGAACAGTTACAGTATATTCTAATATGCCTATATTATGACTTTTTTACATAATAACACCAGTATAAAAAAAGAACCAGTAACAATTGGTTAAAAAAAACAGAAGTTTTCATTACATTTGCTGAAAACTTCTGCTTTTGTTGCTTCCTTATTCTATTACTTCGTACTGCATCATTTCATATTTTAGTTTGGTGCCTTCTTTGATTTCCGCAGGTAAAAGGGCCCGGGCCACCAGCTTTAATTCGGGGGAATCTATGTCGGTGCGGCGCAGGTTGGCGTAGTCTCCGTCGATAGAAACTACTTCATAGTACCATGTTTCAAGTATCATTTACCAAAAATCCTCCTACTACAATATATTTATAGTTAATATCCTTTACAGCCAGTAAAGAATTGTCCATCTTAAAAGTTTCAAATATTGAGATATTTCTTATCCCGTTATTTTGCGCTTTCTGCTTCCATCTCAGCGTTAATGGTATCTTCGCTTGCTGCCATTGCCTGGAGTGTCATGGTAAGAAGCTTCTCCAGTTCCCAGCCAAGCTGCTCAGCTCCGCGCTCGATCACTTCACGGGAACATCCTGCGGCGAAGCCTTTGCTCTTATATTTTTTCTTAAGGGATTTCAGTTCCATATCTTTCGTGCTCTTAGAGGGACGCATTAAGGCGGCTGCCCAGATCAGTCCAGTGAGCTCGTCTGCTGCAAAAAGGACTTTCTCCATCTCATGTTCCGGTGCTACGTCCAGAGTGGTGCCGCAGCCAACGGTGATTCCATAACCGTGGGATACAACTGCGTGGATCACATCTTC
Organism: Blautia sp. Sow4_E7; assembly: GCF_052116245.1. NCBI lineage: Bacteria > Bacillati > Bacillota > Clostridia > Lachnospirales > Lachnospiraceae > Blautia > Blautia sp. Sow4_E7. Next base: position 62,505 of record NZ_JBQKLL010000005.1, on the reverse strand, counting down.
CCCAACGCCTGCTTCACGAAGCAGTTCCGGTGCTTTCAGGCAGTGTTCCTCCGGATAAAGTTCGAAGTCAATGTCATGGAGAAGTCCTACAATTCCCCAGTATTCTGCGTCTTCACCGTAGCCAAGTTCATTTGCGTACCATTTCATAACGGCTTCCACAGTCAAAGCGTGCTGAATGTGGAATGGATCCTGGTTATATTTTTTCAGTAAATTGAATGCCTCATCTCTTGCTATTGTTTTCATAATCATTTCTCCTCGTATAACTTTACATTGGACACCGGCTTCTGCCTGGCATGTCCTCACCTTTTACGTATCTTGCGTTAAATTCCATGTTAATCTGGCGAAGCTCTTTCTTCCCGTCAATATAATCCTGATACATTTCTGCCAGACCTGCCATACAGCCGTCGCAGTTCGCTTCAATGTTTCCCAGTGATTCTGCAACGATCTTCTCCCGCTCTTCGCGGGTCGTTTCTGCGATTAAATATCCCGCCATCTTTACGCCTCCACTTCGTTTCATTTACAGCAACTATACTACAACCTTCTTCAAATGACCAGACTTTAAATTTGAAAAAGAGAGAAAGAATCCCATCAGACTCTTTCTCTCACCGTTTTCCTAACCAATCCAGTTATTGTAAGATCTCACCCTTTTTATCCAGCAGTGCCTCACATGCTGCGCAGGCTGGGCAGTCGCAGTATTTCGCACCGGCAGCTTTGATGTCTTTGGCGTGAGCGAGGATGTTTTTGGCGCCGTCAGCACCGAAAACCTTTGCGCCCATGTCAGATTCTGCGAAGGAGATCAGTCCGTCAATCGGCATAATGTCAGCTTCCAGCTCTGTTACATAAGCTTTGGCAGCCTCTGCCTCATTTTCTTTTCCAACAGAATCCAGATAGTTCTGTGCTGCCTCTTTTACTTCTTTGCACGCAGATGGTGCGGCAAGTAAATCCGCTGTTAATTCCTGAATTGTTTTTCCCATGGTAAAATCCCCTTTCTAAGTAAATTACTATGAAAATCATCGACAGTACGCTATAAATGTGACTGCTGACTCTCATATTTGTGATTTCCGCATAAACAGATATGCGATTTTGCTACTTATATTATAGCGTACTCGTACTCAATTTCAACTTTAACTTCTTCAAGTTAAAATTCCCCTTGTGCAGCAAAAAGGGGACCGTCCCTCCCACAGCTACAGTCCCCTCTCTCATAATTCACGCGCTCCTATACTCTTTCGGCGAAACGCCCTTTATCTTCTTAAACACCTTGGAAAAATACTTTTCATCCCGGAAGCCCACTTTGTAAGCGATCTCGTAGGTCTTCAGATAATTCTGTTTCAGATAGGTACATGCCCGGTCAATCCTTACCAGGTTCAGGTAATCCACGAATTTGCAGTCCAGAGTCTGGGAAAAGAGGGTGGAAAGATAACCTCCGGAAATTCCAAGCTTCTCCGCCACCTGGGACAAAGCAATATCCTCAGCGTAATGCTCTGCGATATATTCCTTGGCCTCCAGTACAAAATGATTGGCCTGCTCATTTTCCCCGGAAGCTTCTCCTCTTTCTTCTGACCCAAATTCCTCATCTGCCAGCTTATTCAGGCATGCCAGAATATCCGCCGCCCGCACCGGCTTCAACAGATATTCCCTTGCCCCGAAGCGGATGGCCTGCTGGGCATAAGCAAATTCATCATATCCGCTGAGAATCACCGTAACCGGATTCAGCTCTGCTTTTCTGGCTGCTTTCATAACTTCAATCCCATTTCTAAGAGGCATCTGCACGTCCAGCAAAACCACCTCCGGCTGGTACTGCAAAAGGAACTCAAGTGCCTGTTCCCCGTTTTCCGCCTCATAAATCTGAGCAAAACGGTCTGAATGAAGGCGGATATATTTTGCCACACCTTTTCGTATGGTATCTTCATCATCTGCGATCAAAAGCTTCAAACCCATTTCTATACTTCCTCCTCATACGGAACCATAAGGATCACCCTGGTTCCCTTTCCTACTTCACTTTGAATCTCCAGAGAAAACTGATCTCCATACTTTCGCTGAAGACGCTCTCTGATATTCTTGATAGCATATCTTCCAATACGCTGTTTCCGGTACTGATCCGGCTCTTCTTCCCAGATCTCATCAATCTGGTCCTGCCGCATGCCAATACCTGTATCTGCAATTTCAAACCGGATCATACTTCCCTGAAGCTGTCCTGTCACCGTCAGCTCGCAGGGAGTGCTTACATTTTCAAAACCATGAACAATGGCGTTCTCCACAAAAGGCTGAAGGATCAGTTTCGGTATCTTCGCCTTTTTGATCGCCTCATCCATCTCCACCCGGTATTCCAATCTCTTGGAAAAACGCATTTTCTGGATCTGGAGGTACCTGGAAACAAGCTCCGCCTCCTGACCCACAGACACCTCTCTCTTTCCCTGGCTAAGCACCAGACGGAAAAGCTGGGAAAGAGCCAGAATGCTCTCTGCGATTTCCTCATTGTCCGCTTCAATGGCCTGCCAGTAAAGAGAGTCCAATGTATTGTACAGGAAATGGGGATTGATCTGGGCCTGTAACGCCGCCAGCTCGCTCTCTTTTTCCTGAAGGGTAATCACATAATTCTCATTGATCAGATCCCGGATGGCGTGAACCATGCGGTTAAAGCATTCTGCCACCTCACCAACTTCATCATGTGTCATAACCTCCACCTGCTGCTCAAAGTCACCTGTAGAAACCTCATTAATGGCAGTTGTCAGCTTCCGCAGCGGCTTGGTTACAATATTGGAAATGATCAGAAGCAGGGGCAAAAGTCCAATAAGTAACCCTATGAGCAAAATCGCCGGCATATAGGCAATGTCCAATATCTGGGTCTGCAGGCTGTACCGTGGTACGATTTTACACACAATGCTGGAATTTTTCTCCAGCTGGGTACAGATGACTTCACAGTCACCTCTGGTAAAATGAACCTCCCGTTCCTTATAATTCTGCTCTATAAAATCCTTCCCGCTTAGCTCTTCCTCAACAGCCGCCGGTACATCTCCCATTTTTACCAGCTCGCCGCCATTTGGATCCAGTACCAGCACACTCTCATCACTGTTTTTTACAATGCTTTTGCAAAGGTTCTGGAAATATTCCTGGCTCACGCCGATCACAACATAACCTAGGGTTTTCTTCTGGGTGAGATCGTAAATCTCCCTGTAAAGAACGATTTTGTCGGAACGGTTTGTAAGGTAGGTGTCTCCGCTTCCCTTGGGCACGCTGCGCCAGATCATCTTATTTTTGCTTTTCCCAGTTTCCTGGTAAATATCTGTGGCATGGATCACGTCCAGATCCGATATGTAGGCACTGGCGTCCATACAGCGAAGGTAGGGGCGGATACCGTTTTCCGGATAAATGGCAATGGTCTTGATATGGCCTTTCAACGCCATCATATCCTGCACGATGGCCATGGGTGCCTCCTCAAACCAGAGTCTGGCATTCTTATTTTTCTCCTCCACATCCTCTGTGGTAAGCAAGGTGTGGATATCATTATTTATACAGATATACGTGGAAAAATCCTTGATATCCGTCTGAAGGATACCAAGGCTCTCCGCAAGAGTTTCGACTCCTGATTTGTCATTTTCCAGCTTGTCGTTCTGGATCTTCTGATAGTTATAAAGGAAAAGGAACAGGCATATGAGGATCAGTACGGGCGCAATGGTCACGTAGCCATAAAACACCAGCTTCTTTTTCACGCTCAGGTGGTCTACCCAGTTTTTTATCTTCTTCATAAGCCTGTTGCTCCTTTTTTTCGTTCTTAGCCCTTCACAGCTCCTATAGCCGCACCCTTTGTAATATGCTTGTTCAACGCGATATACACGATTACCGCCGGTGCCGCTGTCAGTGCCATAACTGCAAACTGGACCGCATAGTTGGAAGAATACTGTCCTGTAAATTCAAGCACTGAAAAAGGAAGTGTTTTCCACTTCTGGGAACTGAGGTACGTACTTGCCATCATGAACTCGTTCCAGTTGTTCAGGAAAGTCATGATCGCCACGGTTGCAATAGAGGACTTCAGCATTGGGGTAATGATCTGGAAAATAATACGGTAAATTCCACATCCATCCATAACTGCCGCTTCCTCCAGCTCCACCGGAATGGATTCCAGGAAGCTTGTCATCAGGAAAAGGCCCTGGGGCAGGGAAAATGCCACATAGGGGATCAAAAGTGCCCAGATGGTGTCGGTCAGACCAATCTGGCTGTAAATCTTATAGTTTGGAAGCAGGGTTGCATGAATGGGGATCATCATTCCCATAAGCAGCAGGGTTTTCACAAAACCGCTGAGCTTCCACTCCATTCTTCTGCAGGCAAAGGATGCCATAATGGACACTACGATTACCAGAACTACTGCAAGTCCATTAATCAGTACACTGTTCCTTAAGTATAACAGAAAATGTCCGTCTACAAAAGCTTTTACATAGTTGCCCCACTGGATTTTCTCCGGAATGATCAGAAGTCCGCTTGTGAACATTTCGGTGCTGCTTGCAAGGGAGAAATCAAGCAGCCAGATCAACGGAAAAATCTGGATAATGGCAACCAGGATCAGGATCACCCACAATGCGATTTTTCCGGCTTTTGTCTGTTTTGCGCCAACTTTTTCCATTATGCGTGCCTCCTTCCTGCTTTTACCGGACGACTGTCACGGTCTTCAAAAATCTTATTTAAAACTACGGTTGTGATCAGGCAGATGATGATAAATACCACGCCGATGGCATTGCCGTAGCCATATTTAAATGCCTTGAATGCCTGCTGGTACAGATAGTTGGCAGCAAACTGGGTTCGGTTTCCAGGGCCGCCGTTGGTGAGAAGATAAACAGTTTCCATCTGTTTCAGGGCGGAGATCACAGCCATTGTTACGTTTACCTGGATCACAGGCTTCATAAGCGGCAGGGTGATCTTCAGAAAAGTGGTTTTCTGGTCTGCCCCGTCAATGGCTGCAGCCTCATAAAGCACCGGATCAATGTTCTTGATTCCCGTGTAGTAGATCAACATTCCCCATCCAAAGCCATGCCAGATGAGAACGATCAGGACTGACCAGATGGCATTGTCTGCGCTGAACCAGTTGATATCTCCTTTTCCACCGAAGGCTTTGATAATGTTATTTAAAAGACCAAAGTCAGGGTTGTAGATAAATTTCCAAAGATATGCGATAACTGCTACGGAAATTACATTGGGAATAAAGTATACACAGCGGAAAAATCCCTCTCCTTTTCCCCCAAGCTTATCCAGGATCGCTGCTGTGATCATGGCCAGAGGATGCTGGATGCAGATAAATCCAATTGCGAGAAACAGGGAGTTTCTCATGGACATCCAGAAGGCCTTGTCATGGATCAGTGTCTTATAATTTTCCCAGCCTACGAAATTAAAGGAACCCATTCCGGAGTAATCTGTGAAGCCGTAGTAAACACTGAGGCAGATCGGAGCAAGGATCGCAAAAAGGAATAACAGGACGCCGGGCAGCACCAGGCTGAAGATCACAAGCTTATTACTGTATAATTTTTTCATATTCTGCTCCTTAATTTACCAAGATGCCAGGAATGCCCGTCATCTTACATTTGCCAGCTGATATAAAATTGACCGCCAGATGAAACATCCGGCGGTCACATCATTCATGCTTTTTTAGCCAAACCTGCTGAATTAGTTGCAGGCTGCGCCGATTGTCTCAAGGAATTCGTCTACGTCAACGCTTCCGTTGGATACGCTCTGGATCTCGCTCTCAATGCTTGTCTTGAATGCAGATGGACCGCAGTCATTGATCGGTGTACCGGAAACACTTGTGGCATTGTTTACAGCGTCTACAAACTGCATCTGAAGCTCTGTCTCATCGCCGGTCATATAAGCAGACTGATCCTGTGCGGACATTCCAACACCATTTTCCCATCCATATTTGGAAAGCTTGTCTGGCTGATACATGTAGTTCAGGAATTTGATCGCTTCGTCTTTTACTTCGGAATCAGCAGATACTGCGTATCCGCCGCCGTTCCATGCTGCGATGTCAGTTGCAGTTCCTTTTCCGCCGTCGATCACTGGCATTGTGAATACACGGATGTTGGTTCTCACTTCTTCCGGAATATCCTCATTCAATGCCATGGATGCTTCCCAGCTTCCCATGTAGAACATTGCAGCCTGGCCATTTGTAAACAGGTTCATTGCAGTTCCGTAATCCTGGGAATCGTAACCATTCTGGAATAATCCTGCGTCTGCACTTTCTTTCAGAAGTTCGGTTGCTTTTTTCAGATTCTCATCAGAGAAATCGCCTGTGGAAATGGCATTGCTTACAACACTTGAATAGTCAGAGCCTGTAAGTTTGAAAAGGATATCGGACAGATAAACTGCCAGCGGCCATCCATCTCCACCGTCCATTGCCAGCGGAACAATGCCTTTGTCCTTGATCTCACCAGCCAGGGTAAGGAGTTCATCATATGTAGTTGGAATTTCCCATCCGTTGTCCTCGAAAATCTTCTGGTTATAGTAGAAACCAGCCACATCTGTGTTTCTTGGAAGTCCGTAAAGCTTTCCATCTTTCATGAAGCCATCAAGAGATCCGGAAATAAATCCGTAATCTGCGTAATCATCCTGATTCAGTTCTGCGAGAACACCTGCATCAAGTACTTCATCCAGGAATGCCGGCTGGCCCCAGATGCTGACTACATCTGACATACCTTCCATAGAATAGGCTTTAAATTTTGTTTTGTATGCTTCCTCATCAAGAGCCTCAACCTCAATGTTTACGTTCGGATTCTCTTCCATGTACTCATCAATGATCATCTGCTCTACAAGTCCCTGTCCGTTCTTACGGTCTGGCAGGTTGGAAAATACTTTCAAAGTAACCTGATCATCTGCTTTTACTACGGTTCCTCCAAATGAGATTGTTGCGGATAATGCCATAAGTGCTGCCATTCCAGCTGCTACGATTTTACGTTTCATACCTTTTTCCTCCATATACCTTATTGATCTTCTTTGTTACGGCCGTCTGATTTATTTGATGATTGAAGTTTATCATTGTTTTGGTGTAAAAAACAGATATCAAATTTCAGAAAAGGTGCAATATTTTTAAATGAAAAGTCCACCTGTAAAAGCTGTTTATTTTTTCGCTTATATGTTATATTATATCTACCTTATATTATTTAGGAGGACTTTATGAGCAAAAAACGAGTAGGTGTGATCACCTTCCATAATTACGATAACTACGGCGCCATCCTGCAGAGCTACGCGCTTCAGAAAAAGCTGCGCCAGATCGGCACCCAGCCAGAGATCATTGATTACCGCTGCGATTATATCAGTAATCCTTTCCGTCTTGTGAATTTGAAAAAGAAAGGACTTTTCAATTACATTTACGGTGCAATCGGACATATCTGCTACATTCCGCGCCGTTTCAAATGCAACAAATTCCGTAAGCACATGCGTTACAGTCAGCCGGTCACCCAGGGCAAAATGCAGCCGGTTGCAGGCAAATATGACATCTACATTGCCGGCAGCGACCAGATCTGGGACTACAAGCTGACCAATTTTGACACCACTTATTTCCTTGATTTCGTAAAAGAGGGGAAAAAGAAATGCAGCTACGCCGCAAGTATCGGCGAGAACCTTCCGCCAGAAGAATACCAGCAGAAATATAAAGAGCTTCTGTCCGATTTCGATGAAGTCCTGGTCCGCGAAGATTACGGCGCTGATATTGTAGAGAACCTGACTGAGAAACGTCCGGAAGTTGTATGCGATCCTACCCTTCTTCTCACCGCTGAGGAATGGGATAAGCTTCTTGTAGAACCGAAATATAAGGATAAATACATTCTGGTTTACCAGCTTGGAATCAACAAAGAGATCGTTGACTTTGCCCGCCGTCTTCACGATAAGACAGGCTACCGCATTGTTTACATCCCGTTCCCACTGGTAGGGCTTCTGAAGTGTGCCTGCAGGATTGCTATCGGCCCAGCCGAGTGGATGGGACTTTTCAAAAATGCGGAATATGTTATTTCCGACTCCTTCCACGGCGTTGTATTTTCCCTTATTTTTAACCGGAAATTCTTCGCCAAGGTAAACGGCCATCACATGAACCGCCGTGTCCAGCAGCTCCTTAACATGGTAAATCTTACCGGCAGGACCATGGATGATGTTTCTTATGAGAAGCTTACCGAAGAAATTGATTTTACTTATGCCAACGAACAGATTGCCCGTTTCCGTGAGCACTCCATGGAGCAGCTGCGCCAGATGGTAGGAGACAAATAACCCGGAGGTTTTTATTATGCTTACACCCAATCAGAAAAAACAGGACTGCTGCGGCTGTATGGCCTGCAGCTTTACCTGCCCCAAATCTGCCATTACCATGAAGGCAGACGAATGTGGTTTCCTTTATCCTGAAATTGATCAGGATTTATGCGTTCATTGTAACCTTTGTACCAGGGTCTGTCCCCTTCAGGAGAATTATACCAGTGTTGACGCAGTTCCGGATATTTATGCACTTCAGAATCATCAGAAGAACGTGGTCAGTGAAAGCTCCTCCGGCGGTATGTTTTCTATGCTTGCAGACTGGACACTTGCACAGGGAGGCGTTATTTATGGTGTCGCTTTTGATGAGGGATTTGAAGTCCGTCATATGCGCGCTGATTCTGCGGAGAAAGCCGCTTCCTTCCGGACTTCCAAATATGTTCAAAGTGATCCTGCCCAGATTTACCAGTCTATCTGCAGCGATCTGAAAGACGGTCTCACTGTGCTTCTCACCGGAACCCCCTGCCAGATTGCAGGTGTTACCCGTTTCCTGGAGATGAAGCATGCCGATACCAGCAGTCTCTATACCTGTGACAATATTTGCCACGGCGTTCCAAGTCCTGCCGTATGGAAGGATTACCTGGAAATCCTGAAAACCAGATACATGGATTCCGATGCCCGGATCACTTCCATTAACATGCGGAGCAAGCGTGTCTCCTGGAAAAAACAGGTGATGGATGTTTCTGTTTCCAGGGGAAATCTGCTGCCTGTACTGGAGGAGTTTTCCTTTAATAAAATTTTCCTCAGCCTTTTCCCAGTGCGTCAGTCCTGCTTCCACTGCCACTTTACCAGCTACAAACGCCCGGCAGATTTTACCCTGGGTGATTTCTGGAATGTGGACAGTGCAGGCATCAAATTTGATGTAAACGGAGGCGTTAATGAGGTTCTGGTCAATACGGAAAAAGGCCAGAAGCTTTTCACCCAGATCCGTGAAAACGCTGTATACCAGCCGGTTTCCAAGGCAGCCGGATGGCAGCCCCATCTGGAATATTCTACCAAAGCTCCTGGAAATCAGGAGGCATTCTGGACAGAGTACAATGCTGCGGCAGATCTTGAGGGGAAAGAAGCGCTGCTCCGCAAATATATGAAGGGGTCCACACTTACCAGGATCATCCGCAAGGTGAACCCGATTTTGCAGAAGACTGGTCTGTATAGTATTGCAGGAAAAATGTATAAGGCTGTTTTTGTAAAAAAATAGGATTTACAGGACAACGTTTGCTTGCAATGCACCAACTAGGTTTCAATAGTAAAAGGGATTTTAAATGAATAAAGAAAAAAATGTAAAAAAGGCTTTTTTATGGAACATGATCGGAAGTACCTGTTATTCAGGTTCTTCCTTTCTGTATCTTCTTGTTGTAACACGTATCTGCGGCGCACAGCTGGCGGGATTTTTCTCCCTTAGTTATGCCACAGCCCAGCTTTTGCTTCAGGTGGGACGCTACGGAGTCCGTACTTACCAGGCCACTGACCTGAACCGCAAATATTCTTTTTCTGAATATAAGCTGTCCAGAGTGATCACCTGCTCCTTGATGATGCTGTTTGGCATTATTTACAGTGCTTACAGCTTTACTGGGGAATACATTATCATCAGTACTTTTGTAATTATGATGAAAATGATCGACGCGGTGGAGGATGTTTTCCACGGAAATCTGCAGCAGAATTATCATGTGGAGCAGATGGGAAAGGCCCTAGCCATCCGAAATGTTTATTCTGCAGTATTTTTTACAGGGATTCTCCTGGTGACAAAGAACCTGTATCTGACCTGCGTTGCCACAGCGGTTACTTCTTTGATTTTGTGCCTGGGGGTAAATTCCTGGTTTGCGCGGAAATATGGGGATGCGGCTGGATCCGCAGCTAACTGTGAAAGTACAGCTTCCAACATTCACCCGGATAACCGCAAATCCAGCCGTCAGCCTGCCACGGCGGCGCAAAATTCTAAAAAGCTGAGCCATGTTTTGGAGCTGCTGAAAATCTGTACCCCAATGTTTATTGGTACCTTTCTTTCCCTGCTCCTTTACAACGTACCGAAATACGCCATGGCAAATGTAATGACTGACGAATACCAGACCTATTACAGCATTCTGTTTATGCCGTCCTTCGTCATCACCCTGATGTGCGAATTTGTATTTAAGCCAACCATCACCACGATTGCAGAATTATGGTGGGAAAATAATCTGAAAAGGTTCGTTATGTATGTTCTTCGGATCATTGCCATTATTCTGGTCTGCTGCGCAGGAATCGTAGTGGGCGGTCATCTCATTGGACGTACTTTACTGGAGATTATCTACGGCGTGGATCTTTCTCCATATAAAATGCAGTTTATCGTACTGCTCACCGGCGGCGGAATTGGTGCTGAAGTTTACATGATCTACAACATCCTCATTGCCATCCGCTGGGGAAAATGTATGCTTCCGGTTTATTCGATCACCGCGATCATCACAATCGCCGCTGCCCGGGCTATGGTAAACCAGTGGGGCATTATGGGAGCTTCTTTGAATTATCTGCTTTCCTGCTCGATTTTGTTTGTGTTGTTTGCTTCGATTTTGGTTTATGTAATCTTGAAAAAGAAACGGGAATTAAAAAAAGAGAATTAACATCATTGCCAAAAGGAGACTATAACTTATTAATCCAGTTATGGTCTCCTTTTTACTGTTGCAAATTATCAATTATTTAACTTTAATATGCGGCAACTGATGTTTCTTATATTCTTCATATCCGGATAACGCAAGAAGCAAAAGCAGATCTCTCTGGGGACCCTTCCAAGATTCTGTGTGTTCATACCATTCGTGGATGGTGTGCTCTCCGCCGCCTTTGCCGCCCCAGCCTACGGTAATGGCGGGGATTCCCAGACTGATGGGGATATTGGCGTCGGTGCTGGCGGCACCGATGTATAGAGTTTCCATGCCAAGTGCCTGGTTTGCTGCAATGGCAGCCTGGACGATCTGACAGGACTTGTCCTGGGTTCCGGCCGGACGCTTGCCTTTTTGTTCGAAGGTGACAGTGATGCGGTTGTCTTTGTCCTCCCAACGGGCATTTTCCTCCTGCACGGCATTTTCTATAGCCTGGTGAAATTTTGCAGACAATTTTTCAAGCTCGCCAGCATCCACAGAACGCATGTCCACCAGCATAGAGCATTCTGCCGCAATTACATTTACGGAAGTGCCGCCGTTTATTACGCCTACGCTGAAGGTGGTTTTCGGGTTCTTGGGTGTCTGGAAATCACTGATTTTCGCAATGGCTCTGCCCATTGCATGAATCGGATTGGGGATTCCGAAGCCCGTGAAGCTGTGACCGCCAGTTCCGTGGAAGGTCACCAGGTAACGTTCGCTGCCGACTGCCTGATAGATGATTCCGGAGGTGTTTTTATCGTCGATGGAGATAAAACCGTCATAATGATTTTCTAATTCATTTGCAAATGTACGGCTCTTTATAGCTTCTGTCTTCCCGGAAATCTGAACATTTTCCATGGCTTCTGTCTTTTGGGAAACAGTAGTCTTGGACATGTCTTTAAACGCATGCTTAATTCCCCTCAAGTCGCCAAGACCTTCTTCGCACACATTCGCACAGAAAATAATATCTCCCTCACCGCGAATTCCTGTGGCATTCAGTGCTCTTGCCAAGCTGAGCAGCTCTGCTACCGCCCTTGTGTCGTCCCCGATTCCCGGACAGCTGTAGCGTTCTCCTTCTTTCTTCAAAGTAAGATCTGTCTCCCTTGGAAAAACGGTATCCGTATGTCCCGCAATCATAATCCGCGGTCCATTTCCAGTCCCTTTCCAGGTTCCCAGCACATTTCCCACCTCATCAATATGCACATCTGAAAGCCCGGCATCTACCATCTTCTTCCGGACATATTCTGCTTTCTCCCCTTCTTCATAAGAAGGCGCCGGAATCTGACACATTTCCAGGTGCTCACGTAAGGTTCTTTCGTCATCCTCCCGCAGAAATTGTAAAGCTTCCTGCACGTCTGTACATTTTAGCAATTCATCCATAACCTTTACCTCTCAATCATGGAAAAAGTCAGCAAGTTCCAGCCTTCCCAGCCCAAACCTCCTGACTTTTTTACCTCTTTATTATCTCTTCGTCACTACACACAGCGTTTCTGTGTGGTATCTTCCTGGAGGATTAGCAGCAATTGACAGTTCAGCGCTGCATTACGACGGTCCGCGTGGAATACGCCATGCAGATCCGCGTCCCTCGAACACTATAATCTCTCCAACAACCTCTCCAGGTCCGCATAGCTCTCAATATTATTAGACTCCCTGCGAAGCCCTGCGCTATGCGGCATCCCTGCTGTATACCATGCCACATGCTTGCGCATCTCCCGGATTCCGATGAATTCACCCTTCATTTCAATCTGAGCCCGCGCATGCTTCAGGATCATCGCTTTCACCTCTGCCAGAGAAGGTCTTGCCAGCTCTTCCCCTGTTGCAAAATAGTGATTCATCTCCCGGAAAATCCATGGATTTCCTTCCACAGCACGCCCGATCATCACCGCATCACATCCGGTCTGCCGGAAAAGCGCCTCTGCCTTTTTCGGGGAATCCACATCCCCATTTCCAATCACCGGAATGGAAACCGCTCCTTTAATCCTGGCAATGGTCTCCCAGTCTGCTGTCCCGGAATAATACTGCTGCCGAGTCCGGCCATGAACTGCAATGGCTGCTGCCCCGGCATCCTCCACACGCTTTGCAATCTCTACAATATCCACCGGCTCATTCTCAAAGCCAATACGGACTTTCACTGTCAGCGGCTTCTGAATGGCAGAAGAAACGCATTTCACGATCTCCACGATCAGATCCGGATTCTTGAGAAGTGCGGAACCCTCCCCATTATTTACCACCTTCGGCACCGGACATCCCATATTAATGTCCAGAATATCAAAAGGCTCTTCTTCAATCTCTTTCGCCACCTCTGCCATCAGCTCTGGCTCGCTGCCAAAGAGCTGCATGGAAATAGGATGTTCCACCGGATCGATTTCCATCAAAGCTCTGGTATTCTTGTTTTTATAGGAAATAGCCTTGGCACTGATCATCTCCATACAGAGAAGTCCAGCGCCCTGCTCCTTGCAAAGCCTGCGAAAAGCAAGGTCAGTAACTCCGGCCATAGGCGCCAGGACAAACCGGTTTGAAATTTCTACATTTCCGATTTTCCACTTCATTTCCTTTGGAACTTCATATCTCAACTTAGAATCTAAATTACTACTCATATCACCTTAATTACTTTCATATTTGATGTGTAACTATTCAATCCCTTCACAATTACTCGCTCCGCGAATAGTCACTCAAATGTCACATCTGATGAGCTGCTGTTTTCCCTGTTTATCAGCTTATCCACACAGCTTACTCTTCTGTCTTCTCTTTATCCACATCTTCCCCAAGGAAAAACACACGGTAATACATTTCCAGAGATTCCAGAAGTTCTTCTTTCTCCACACGCAGCTGCTTGATCTTCAGCGCGCCACCGATATCATCATAAAATCCGTCAGCCTCTGTAGCTTCCGTTTTAAATTGCAGATTTCCGTGATCATCAAATTCCAATGTGAAAATTCCGCCAATCTCTTCTGTGAAAAGAACGCACATGATCTGCAGTTCCTTCTTTACATGATCTGGCAGAGAATCAAAGTCTTTATTAAAATAGTATTTCTGCTCATAGGCACTTGCACCGCAAAGTACTACATTCTCCTGATACAATTAAGTCCCACCTTTCTATTTTTACACATAACTATACAAACCGCGCACCGAAACCTCACCAGCGCTGACGGCTGTGACCGTTCCATCCTCTTTTTCCACAAGAAGCTCGCCGCCATCTGTAATGCCTCTGGCAATGCCCTCATAAGGCTCTTTCGCCAGCACACGCACCGGCTGATTGTAATTGGCAAGGATGCTCTCATATTCATCCTTCAGCCCGCTAAGATCACAGGTTGCTGCAAATTTCTCGTAATATCCCTCAAAAGCTTCCATTACAAGCCCCGGGATCTGACTTCTGTCAAATTCCCTGCCTGCCTCCAGATAAAGAGAGGTCGCCTTATCTGCCATCTCCTCTGGAAACCCTTTGATATTTACATTAATTCCCACTCCGATAACCGCATAGTCGATTTTTCCATCGCGGACACCCATTTCGGTAAGGATTCCGCATATTTTCTTGTGGGAAACCACCACATCGTTTGGCCATTTAATACTTACGTCAAAGCCAAGATTCTTTACGGCCTTTGCCACTGCCATGCCCATTACAAGCGTAAGGGTTGGCGCATACTGAGGCTCAAATTTCGGTCTGAGAAGAATGCTCATCATAACCGACGTACCCTCTGGCACCTCCCAGGAACGGCCAAGACGGCCTCTGCCTGCCGACTGAAACTCTGCCAGAGCAAGAGTTCCCTCAGGAGCGCTTTCTTTCGCCAGACGCTTGATCCATAAATTGGTAGAATCCATTTCTCTTGCAAAATGGACGGTTTTGCCCGCCCATTTTGTATGTATCTGATCTGCAATTGTGTTCTCGTTATAGACGCTGCCAGCTGCAGCTCCTTCACGTAATTCTTTCTCTGAAATCATTTTTCAGATACCCTTTCTATAGCCAAATCATTTATTCTCAGGCTCTCCTAATGTAGCAACCATAACTGCCTTGATTGTATGCATACGGTTCTCAGCCTCGTCAAATACCTTGGAAGCCGGGGACTCGAATACTTCGTCTGTTACTTCCATGTCAGTCAGGTTGAAGCGCTCGCCCATCTCTTTGCCGATCTTTGTCTTAAGATCGTGAAATGCTGGCAGGCAGTGAAGGAAAATAGCTTTCTCCCCTGCATTCTTCATAACTGCAGATGTTACCTTATATGGTGTCAGATCATGGATTCTCTCTTCCCATACTGCATCCGGCTCGCCCATGGATACCCATACATCTGTGTAAATAACGTCTGCGTCCTTAGTTCCAGCTTCTACATCCTCTGTAAGAGTGATGGTTGCGCCGGACTGGGCTGCGTACTCTTTACACTGTGCAACTAACTCATCATTTGGGAAATATTTCTTGCTGGTGCAGGCTACGAAATGCATGCCAAGCTTGGAGCAGGCTACCATCAGGGAGTTACCCATGTTGTAACGGGCGTCGCCCATGTATACCAGCTTAATTCCTTTCAGATATCCGAAATGCTCACGGATGGTAAGCATATCTGCTAGCATCTGGGTTGGATGATACTCGTTTGTCAGACCGTTCCAAACCGGAACACCTGCGTATTTTGCAAGGTCTTCTACGATCTCCTGGCCAAATCCACGATACTCAATACCATCATACATTCTTCCAAGAACTCTTGCTGTATCCGCAATGCTCTCTTTCTTACCAATCTGGGAACCAGTCGGATCCAGGTATGTGCTTCCCATTCCAAGATCATGTGCAGCAACTTCGAAGGAACAACGTGTTCTTGTGCTGGTCTTCTCGAAGATCAGAGCGATATTTTTGCCCTTGTAATACTCGGTAAGCTCGCCTGCTTTTTTCTTTGCTTTTAACTCAGCGGATAAATCAAGAAGATGCAGAATTTCCTCTGGTGTAAAGTCTTTCAGTGTCAAAAAATTTCTGCCTTTTAAGTTCATAATAATTCTCCTCTATCTTCCTGGTGCCAGGCAAAGTACCTGGCACCATTTTTCTCTACTTTATGCTTTCCATTAGCCAGTGGTACAAGTCTTCCAATCTTTCACTTTCCAGACCGGCCATGTTCAGCTTTCATCTCAGTAATTCCTTCGTTCCGAGAACGTTACTCTTCTTTCTTATCCTTCTCATCCACAACAACTTCCTTCAAAGAAGCTGCCAGTCCTGCCAGGTTCTGGATCTCGGATGGGATGATGATCTTGGTAGACTTGCCGTCTGCCACTTTTGCAAGAGCCTCGAAGCTCTTCAGGGTAAGAACTGCATTGTCAGCGCCTGCCTCTTTGATCATGCGAAGACCTTCTGCATTCGCCTTCTGAACCTTGAGAACTGCCTCTGCCTGACCTTCTGCCTCTTTGATCATACGCTCTTTCTGAGCCTCTGCACGAAGAATTGCGGCCTGTTTCTCAGCCTCTGCATCAAGAATTGCAGACTCTTTTTTACCCTCAGCAACAAGAATGGTGGATTTCTTCTCACCTTCTGCGATCAGGATGGCCTCACGTCTCTCACGCTCTGCCTTCATCTGCTTCTCCATAGCTTCCTGGATAGCAGCCGGAGGAATGATGTTCTTAAGCTCTACACGGTTTACCTTGATTCCCCATGGATCTGTTGCCACATCAAGGGAGGCACGCATCTTGGTGTTGATCACCTCACGGGAAGTCAATGTCTCATCCAGCTCCATATCACCGATGATGTTACGCAGAGTAGTTGCGGAAAGATTCTCGATAGCCATGATCGGATTCTCAACACCGTATGCATAAAGCTTCGGATCTGTGATCTGGAAAAATACGACTGTGTCGATCTGCATGGTTACGTTATCTTTTGTGATAACCGGCTGTGGTGGGAAATCTACAACCTGCTCTTTCAGATTAACCTTTCTTGCCACGCGCTCTACAAACGGAAGTTTGAAGTGTACGCCGGTTCCCCATGTTGCCTGATAAGCGCCTAAACGCTCAAGTACGATCGCATATGCCTGGGGTACGATGCGGATGCAGGATGCCAGAATCCACAGCACCAGAATGATAACGATCAGTAAAACTAAGATACTTCCCATATTTGTACCTCCTATTTTTATTTGATTTTACTGCTAAATTTTTATGCAGTAATTTATTATAACCATTCAGTAATCCTATCGAAACCGAATAGCTACAATTTTTAATTAACATTGCGCAGAATCAAAACCGTTACTGTGGACGCACAATAAGCCGAACGCCATGAACTGCCTCGATCACCACTACAGTCCCCACCGGAATTGTTACGCTGTCTTCGGATGTCCGGGCCATCCATTCAATGTCGTTAATACGCACCTGGCCAGTCTGGGCCAGATTGTCGATCTGCTGGATCACAACAGCGCTTTTCCCCAGAAGACCTTCCACATTTGTTTTCTCTGTGCCCTTATTCATAAGCTTCAAAGCCGCTGGCCTTGTGAAAAGGAGCAGCACAAGTGAAACACAGAAAAACAGAAGAAGCTGCGGCACGATTCCCATCCCAACACCAGCTACTATAGCGGCAACAAGCGCGCCTCCGGCAAACCAGATGGTGGTGAGTGCCGTGGTAAGCCCTTCAATAACCAGAAGCACAGCCAGTATTCCCAGCCATATAATAGGTTCCATAAGACTCCCCCTTTTTCCTACCGTCTCTGCCTTGCAGCCTCATACATGAGAATTCCAGCAGCCATGGCTGCATTCAGGGATTCTACCTTGCCGCACATCGGGATCCGGATCAGACAGTCGGCAGCTTCTGCCGCCGCTTCTGTCAGGCCGTTTCCTTCATTTCCGATAAGGAACGCTGTGCCGCCCTGATAATCCTCCTGATCATAGGAATTCTTTCCTTTCAGGTGAGCTGCAAAGGTACGGATACCTCTTTGCTCCAGTTCTGCTTTTAATGATACCACATCCTCCACATATAGGAAAGGCATTCTGTAAATAGATCCCATTGTGGAACGGATCACCTTGGGATTTGTGATATCTACGCAGGTTTTGGTAAGGAAAATACCGGAAACACCAGCACCTTCCCCAGTTCTGAAAATCGTTCCTGCATTTCCAGGATCCTGAAGATCCTCCAGAACCATTACCAGAGGTGCGTCTCCTTTCAAAATGTCTTCCACAGTCCATACTGGTTTCTTCAGCACCGTAAGGATTCCCTGTGGGGTTTTGGTGTCGCACATCTGGCGGAAAACATTGTCTGCCACGATTTCTCTTTTTTCTTCTGGAAGTGCCATGACCTGTGTCATCAAAGACTCATCCTCAGTTAATGACTCGGTTACATAAACCTTGGAGATCCAGTCCCTGGGAGCTTCCCCGAACATCTTCCGTCCCTCAGCCACAAACAGGCCCTGTTCTCTGCGGGCCTTGGCTTTCTGATTTAACTGTATGATATTTTTTACCTGTGTATTATTTGCACTGGTTATCATAAATTATCCTCCATGCTACAGCGGTTTCCGGAATTTGTTTAAATCCTCATTCCTGCCAACTGCCACCAGAATACATCCCGCTTCCAGCTTTTCAGAGGGATCCAGATTTACATTCACTGAATCGCCCTGTTTCACCGCAACCACATTGATATGGTATTTCTCACGGGCTCTGGTCTCGGAAAGGCTTTTTCCAGCCCAGTCTGCCGGAATCCGAAACTCCGCCATGCTGAAATCTGCAGACAGCTCAAACACGTCCTCAAATCCGCTGGCTGTAAAATTACGTGCAACGCGGACACCCATGGAACGCTCCGGATAGATCACCTGATCAGCACCAATCTTCTCCAGGATCCGGCCATGAAGTGAATTCATAGCCTTTGCCAGAACAAGCGGAACTCCCAGATCCTTCACCTGCATGGTCGCTGTGATACTGGCTTCCATATTCTCTGCAACTGCAATAATTGCAACATCCACATTCTGCACGCCCAGGGATTTCAGGATTCCAGGCTCGCGCACATCAGCCCGCACTGCATAAGTGACAATATCTGCAATTTCCTGAATATTCTCGTCTTTATCATCAATTGCCAAAACATCATAATCTGCATTCGCAAGTTCTTTTGCCAGGGTCATTCCAAACTGCCCCAGTCCGATAACTGCAAAGGATTTTCCGCTCATTGTAATCTCCTTTAAAATCTGCTATGAAAGCAACGGACTTTCATGCGGGATAATGTCGCCCACAGACAACATTTCTTATCCTATCATAATATTCTCTTCCGCCAGATGCACATCCTTGGTACGCTTCTGCGCACGTGAAACAACTGCTGCGCACAGTGTCAGCGGACCAATTCTTCCAAGATACATGGTAAAAATAACGATCCACTTGGCAGGTGTATTCATAACGGAAGTCAGTCCTCTGGAAAGACCTACCGTTCCAACTGCAGAAGTAAGCTCATACAGCACATCCACAAATGAAGCCTCCGGCATAACTGCAAAAATCCCCATAACGGAGACAAACAGCACACCAAACGCCATTCCCACCACAACCTGCGCGGAACGGATATAACTGCTGCGGATCTTTCTTCCGTAAACCTCTACATCCTTTTTTCCCCGAAGGTTGGTGATGATACAAAGTACAAGCACCGCAAGTGTGGTCGTCTTCACTCCGCCGGCAGTTCCCATAGGAGAACCTCCCACCAGCATAAGAAACAGACAACTCATTACACTTCCGCTGGTCAGCGCGCCCTGATCAATTGTAAAAAATCCGGCTGTTCTTGTGGTCACAGACTGAAATACCGCAGCCATCAGTTTCTGTCCAAAGGACAGTTTTCCCAAAGTGTCCGGATTATGATACTCAAAAAGGAGAATCAGAACAGTTCCTCCTGCCAGTAAAATCCCGGTTGTGGTCAACACGATCTTGCTCTGCAGACGAAGCGTCCTGAAAAATCTGCCAGGAGAAAGCTTCTTTTGAAAAACCATTTTTATCTTTTTCCCAAGATCCCACCATACGGTGAAGCCAAGTCCGGAAGCAATGATCAGCCCAATAGTGGTAATATTCAGCAAAGGATTGGTTACATAATCTGCCAGACTGTTCTCTCCAAGAAGGTCGATCCCCGCATTGCAGAAGGCTGAAATCGCTGTGAAAACAGCCTGCGCCAGCCCCTTTACCAGTCCAAATCTTGGAACAAAGCAGAAGGCGTAGCCGATCGCTCCGATTCCTTCTGCCGCAAATACGCAGAGAACCACTTTTCTCACCACTGTTACCAGACCGGACATCTGCTCCAGATTGTAGGACTCTTGGATCATCCGGCGGTTTCTCAGACTGATCTTTTTATTCAGGGAAATAAAAATAATGCTGGCAAGAGCGATCAGGCCAATTCCGCCAATCTGTATCAGCAGAAGGATCACCAGCTTACCGATCAGACTCCAGTGGGTGGCCGTAGTCACCGTCACAAGCCCGGTTACGCATACGCAGGTAGTGGCTGTAAACATGGCATCTGAGAACGAAGTGGTCTGGCCTGCTGCGGTACAGAAGGGCAGCCATAAAATTAGTCCTCCTACAAAAATTACCCCAGCGAAGCTAAGGGTAATAATCTGTGCCGTATTCAGTTTGTGCAATTTATATTGCAGGTTTTGAATGAACATAAGCATCCTTTATGTTATTATTCACTGAAGGCATCACAAAATGCACTTTTGTGGAGAATTCAGTAATCAATAACTCTTTTATAATTACGGTCCACCTGCCGCCGGCGCACCGGGATAATCCCCGGGACACACGGCTAAAACAAAGTGAACCGTTTTATTGCTATTATTTCTTATAGTTATGAGAAAGGGACTCGCAAACTTCCCACATATATGGAGTTACGCTCTTCTCCATTGCAAGAGCTTCATTGATATCGAAATCAACGAAATCACCATGGCGGTATCCAACAACACGGCTCTTCTTGCCTTCCAGAAGAAGGTCTACTGCCATAGCACCCATCATGGATGCATATACACGGTCTTTACATGTCGGGCTTCCACCACGCTGCATGTGACCAAGGATAGTAGCACGTGTCTCGATTCCTGTAGCAGCCTCAATACGGGTTGCCATAGCCTGTGAATGACCGATACCCTCTGCATTGATGATGATGTGGTGTTTCTTACCCATCTTACGGCTCTCAATAATGTTATTGATCAGCTTCTGCTCATCATAGTCATATTTCTCAGGGATCAGAACGTCCTCAGCTCCGTTGGCGATACCGCACCACAGTGCAAGCCAGCCGGCACCACGTCCCATAACCTCGATGATACTGCATCTCTCATGGGAAGTAGAAGTATCACGAACCTTATCGATTGCTTCCATAGCTGTGTTAACAGCGGTATCAAAACCGATGGTGTACTCGGTACATGCAATGTCAAGGTCGATGGTTCCTGGAATACCGATTGTATTGATTCCAAGGTTGGCAAGCTTCTGGGCTCCGGCAAAGGAACCGTCTCCACCGATTACAACAAGTCCGTCAATACCATGCTTGCGGCAGATCTCTGCACCACGCTGCTGTCCTTCCGGTGTACGGAACTCAGCACATCTTGCAGTGTAAAGAATTGTACCACCACGCTCGATGGTGTCGGATACATCTCTTGCTGTCATGTCGATGATCTCTTCATTTAAAAGGCCGTTATAACCTTTCTGAATACCTTTTACTTTAAGTCCGCTGGAAAGTCCACGTCTAACAACTGCACGGATTGCAGCATTCATTCCAGGAGCGTCACCGCCACTGGTCAGGACACCAATGGTCTTAACTTTGTTTTCTGCCATAATAATCTCCTCCATCTTATGAATCGTCGGGAGCTGTGTCTCCGTTTAGTGGAAACGCCCTCGTTTTTCTATACACATATTCAGTATTAGTTTATAGCATTTTTAAAGGTTTTTCAAGACTTTTTCCACTACTTTAACATTGTTCTCACCATATTTTTTCATCATCTGGCAAAGCCAGTCATCCTGCAGGTTCACATGGTATGCTGCGGACAGTTTTTTCATGGCTTTTACGTCCTTCAGGTAGACCACAACACTGTCAGTTCCCTGGGATTTCCGAAGATCTTCCAGCAGTCCTTTTTCCTTCTGGCTGTAGTCGTCCTTGCTCTCAAACTGGATCCAGAGTTCTCTTGGAATATCGGAAAAAGGACGGACTTTTTCCAGGATCAGCTTGCTGGCCTTGTCGTCCTCAGCGGATACACGGCCCTGGATAAATACACGGGCATCTTCGTTTATCATGTTCTGCCACTTCTCGTAATCTCTTGGAAAAACCATAACCTCTACAGTTCCAAGCAGATCCTCCAGGGTGAGGAACGCCATGACTTTATTGTTCTTGGTATATTTTACATTTTTCTCCGTGATCATACCGCCAACGATAACCTTCTGATTATCCCTTACCTTGGACTCATCCGGCTCACCGCCTTCATGGTCATCTTCATCTGAAGGCTGGAAATCAATAGTTCTGGCAGAGATCATTTTCTCCATGATACTGCGGTAACGGTCAAGGGGATGTCCGCTCAGATAAATGCCAAGAACCTCTTTTTCATAGGCCAGAATGGTCTCCTTGTCGTATTCTTCCAGGTTGGGCATACGGATCTCGAATTCTTTCTTATCCTCCTCGCTGGCAATGTCAAAAAGGCTCAGCTGTCCGGCCATGGACTGCTTCTTATTACGGGAAATGTCGTCCACGATCTGACCAAAAACGATCATTTTCTGGTGGCGATTTCCTTCCAGGCAATCCAGGGCGCCTGCCTTGATAAAGTTCTCAATGGCGCGCTTGTTCACAGCTTCAATATTCCGCTCGATAAAGTTCTTCATGGAAAGATATTCGCCGTGTTCCCTTCGCTCTGCCACGATTGCCTCGATAACCGGACGTCCTACACTCTTAATGGCGGAAAGGGCATAGAGGATGGAGCCTCCTGATACGGAAAAGCCGTACTCTCCTTTATTGATATCCGGCGGCAGAATAGGGATGTTCATCTGACGGCAGACCTGAATATACTCGGCAACCTTGGCCGGCTTATCAATAACAGAGGTCATCAGGGCGGCCATGTATTCTACCGGATAATAGTATTTCAGGAAAGCGGTCTGGTAGGTAACATAAGCGTATGCAGCAGCATGGGATTTATTAAAAGCATACTGTGCAAAATCGATCATTTCATCGTAGATCTTATTTGCGATCTTTTCATCAATTCCATTCTTAATACAACCTGGAACCCCTTCCGCTTCATTTCCGTAAACGAAGGCCTGGCGTTCTTTCTCCATGACGCTAAGCTTCTTCTTGGACATAGCCCGGCGGAGAAGGTCGCTTCGTCCCAGGGTGAATCCAGCAAGGCTCTGTACGATCTGCATAACCTGCTCCTGATACACGATACAGCCATGGGTTGCCTTCAGGATGGGCTCCAGCTGTGGGCAATCATAGTGGATGGTGTCCGGGCGGTTCTTGCCCCGGATGTACTGGGGGATGAAATCCATGGGGCCTGGGCGGTACAGGGAAATTCCGGCGATCACGTCCTCAAGGCTGTGAGGCTTCAGCTCTTTCATGAAGCCCTTCATTCCGCCGCTCTCCAGCTGGAAAACACCGTCGGTACGTCCGGTTCCAAGGGAATCCAGTACCTTCTGGTCGTTGTAGTCTATTTTCTGCATATCAAGGGATATGCCATAGTTTTTCTTTACATTTTTTACTGCGTTGTTGATAACAGTCAGGGTTCGAAGACCAAGGAAATCCATTTTCAGAAGTCCAAGCTCTTCCAACGTGGTCATGACGAACTGGGTGACGATGGTTCCGTCCTGGGCTCTGGAAAGAGGCACGTATTCGGAAACATCCTTCTGGCTGATCACTACACCAGCGGCATGCATGGAGGTATGTCTTGGAAGACCTTCCAGACGTTTTGCCATGTCGATCAGGTGATGGACATCCGGCTGCTCGTCATATGCTTTCTTCAGCTCCGGGTTTACTTCCATGGCCTTGTCGATAGTGACAACTTTTACATTGGGAATCTTGGCAGGAACCATTTTCGCAATAGAGTCCACCTGGGCGTAGGGCATGTCAAGGACACGGCCTACGTCACGGATAACACCACGGGCTGCCAGGGTACCGAAGGTAACGATCTGGACCACGCAGTCTTTGCCGTATTTGCGCACAACGTAGTCGATTACTTCCTGTCTGCGCTCGAAGCCAAAGTCCACGTCAATATCGGGCATGGAAACTCGTTCCGGATTCAGGAAACGCTCAAACAGGAGGTCGTATTTAATAGGGTCAAGCAGGGTGATTCCCAGAGTGTAGGCTACAATACTTCCGGCCGCGGAGCCTCGTCCGGGACCTACTTCAATGCCGTTTTTGCGGGCGTAGTGGATGAAGTCCCATACAATGAGGAAGTAGTCAACGTAACCCATATTTTTGATGGTGTTCAGCTCATATTCCAGGCGCTCCCGAAGTTCTGGGGTGACCGGATCGTACAGGCGTTCCAGGCCTTCGAAGCAAAGCTTGTTCAGGTATTCCCAGGAAGTGTAACCCTCTGGGACATCGAATCTAGGCAGCTTGGTTACGCCGAATTCGATTTCTACGTGGCAGCGCTGGGCGATCTTGTGGGTGTTCTCCAGGGCTTCCAATGCATATGGGAAAAGGGCTGCCATTTCCCGTTCGGATTTCACGTAGTACTGGCCGCCTTCGTAGCGCATACGGTCTGTGTCGGAGAGCTTCTTGCCTGTCTGGAGGCAGAGAAGGATGTCGTGAGGGTCAGCGTCTTCTTTATAGGTGTAGTGAATGTCGTTGGTGGCTACCAGGTCGATTCCGGTCTCCTGGTGCATGCGGAGAAGCTGCTGGTTTACGTTCTGCTGTTCCGGGATCCCGTGGTCCTGGAGCTCCAGGAAAAAGTTGCCCTTGCCGAAGATTTCCTGGTAGCGGAGGGCGGCTTTCTTGGCGTCGGGGTACATGCCCCGGGTGAGGAAGCGGGCTACTTCTCCTGCCAGGCAGGCACTCAGGGCGATCAGGCCTTCATGGTATTCGCGGAGAAGGTCCAGGTCTACTCGGGGTTTATAGTAAAAGCCTTCTTTGAAGCTTTTGGATACGATTTTCATAAGGTTCTGGTAGCCCTGGTTGTTCTCTGCCAGGAGTACCAGATGGTAGTAGCGGTCGTCGCCGCTGCCGATCTCGCGGTCGAAGCGGGAGCCAGGGGCTACGTATACCTCGCAGCCGAGGATGGGGTTGATTCCGGCTGTTCTTGCTGCCCGGTAAAAGTCGATGACGCCGTACATGACGCCGTGGTCTGTGATGGCGGCGCTGTCCATCCCAAGCTCCTTTACACGGGCAACGTATTCTGTGATTTTATTGGAACCGTCCAGGAGGGAATATTCCGTGTGGACGTGGAGGTGGGTAAATGCCATTGTGAGGTCTCCTTCTTCGCAAAATAGCAAAACAATAATATTTATAATCAACTAACAGTTTAACACATACAGCATTTCTGGTAAACACCCGTTCGTATTTTTAGAAAAAAAACGGCATACCATATTTTAGGGTTCCAATATGGTATGCTGGTTTTATTATTTTCCAATAAGTGGGTGTCAGGTTTAATTATTTTTTATAAATGCGTCTGTCCTTAATTTCGATCTTGCCTTCTTTGAGAAGATGTCCAACTGCACGTTTAAACGCATTTTTGCTGAGACCGAATTCGCGTTTGATGACCTCTGGAGAGGCCTTGTCGTCGAAGGGGAGGACGCCGGCGAATTCTTCGATTACGCTGAGGACGCTCTCGGCATCTTCATTAATCTGGATGTAGGCTTTCTGGCGGTCGGTGACGTTCATCTTGCCATCTTCTTTCACCTCGGAAACCCGGAGGTCAAGGACTTCGCCTGGGCGGTATTTGCCATTGGCTTCCCTGGCAGGAATAAGGGCAGAATATTTGTCATCAACGGCTACAAATACGCCGAAGCGGTCACTGATCTCATAGACGCGGCCTTTTACGGAATCGCCTGCTACGTATGGCGTTCTGGTGGAAAGGTAGTGGTATACCTTCATGGTAGCACAGAGGCGGCTGCTCTTATCCACGTAAAGGGCTACCAGACATTCCTGGCCTTCCCGCACGTGGCTGGTCTGCTCATGGTATGGAAGAAGCAGGTCTTTCTCAAGTCCCCAGTCAAGGAATGCGCCAATCCTGGTTACCTGAAGGACCTTCAGGACTGCGGTCTGGCCTACCTGGAG
The DNA here is from genome assembly GCF_052116245.1 of Blautia sp. Sow4_E7. NCBI lineage: Bacteria > Bacillati > Bacillota > Clostridia > Lachnospirales > Lachnospiraceae > Blautia > Blautia sp. Sow4_E7. Next base: position 36,474 of record NZ_JBQKLL010000005.1, on the reverse strand, counting down.
AAGGGGTTCTCTGGTAGTGGCGATCAGGCGGTCTTTGGAATCTTTATAAATAAATACGTCCAGCGTGTCGCCTTCTCTGGTTCCTTCCGGAACCTGTTTGGCAGGAAGAAGCACTCTGTCTTCCTGTCCTGCATTTTTATCCGCTGCAAGGTAAACACCGAAATCTACGGTCTTTACCACAATAAGCTTCTGTTTTTTTCCTATTTCGATCATGGATTCTCCTTAATTCTGCAAGAGCGTGTCCCACCAAAACTCTTTTTTGCAAGATGTGCTTCTCAATTTGTGGGAGATTTTACCTGGATGAAGGCGGTGCAACGTGCTGCGGCAACCGAATTCAGGTGAAAAAATACCGCAAAGTGGGGCACACAGATTGCGGAAATAATTTTGCGGGCAGGCTCTATGGTTAAATACCGAATTTCAAATATATTGTAAACAAGTTCTATTTATCCAGTATAGCACACATTCCCCACCACTGTGAACATCAACTTATTGAAGTAAAGATAAAAAATGCAGAAAATCCTTTTTTGTGATTTTCTGCATTTTATTTTACGCATTTCTAAACCGGCTTAAGAAATCCCTTGTCAGAGGATCCTGCGGGTTTTCAAACAGTTCCTTCGGCGTTCTGTCTTCTACAATGACGCCGTTTGCCATGAAAATGACGCGCTTGGAAACGTCACGGGCAAATGCCATCTCATGGGTGACGATGATCATGGTCAGGCCTTCGTGTGCAAGGTCGCGCATAACCTCCAGCACCTCTCCTACCATCTGGGGATCCAGTGCGGAGGTTGGCTCGTCGAAAAGCAGGATTTCCGGTTCCATGGCAAGGGCTCTTGCGATTGCCACACGCTGTTTCTGGCCTCCGGAAAGCTGTTTTGGTTTGGCGTTAATGTATGGCGCCATTCCTACTTTTTCCAGATAATACAGGGCTTTTTTCTCAGCCTCTTCTTTGCTCTTTTTCAAAACCTTGACCTGGCCGATGGTGCAGTTTTTCAGAGCTGTCATGTTATTGAAAAGGTTAAAATTCTGGAACACCATACCTACTTTGGAACGGTATTCCGGAACGTTTACGTTCTTGCTGGTAATGTCGGTTCCGTGGTAACTGATTTCTCCGGAGGACGGAGTTTCCAGCATGTTCAGACAACGGAGCAGGGTGGATTTACCGGATCCGGAGGGGCCGATAATGCAGGTTACATCACCCGGGCTTACGGAAAAATCAATGTCTCTCAGGATCTGGTTGCTGCCGAATGCTTTTCCCAGGTGGTTCACTTCAAGGATTTTTTCACTCATGATCATTTCTCCTCCTTTTTCTTAGGGTAGGAATACAGACCACTTGTGTGAGCCAGTGTATCCGTTGTGGCAAGGTCGTAGTTCTGCGGGCCTTCCATCTTGTGTTCCAGCAGACGGAGCAGTCTGGAGCATGCAAAGGTAAGGATGAAGTACATTACCATAGCGATGGTGAAGGCTTCGAAATAGGTGTAGTAAGCTCCGGCAACGCCTTTTGTGGTGTAGAAAAGTTCTACGATTCCAATGATGGAAAGGACGCAGGTATCTTTGATGTTGATGATCAGGTTGTTGCCGATCTGAGGCATAATGTTGCGCAGAGCCTGGGGAAGAATGACGCTTATCATAGTCTGTACGTGAGTCATTCCAATGGCTTTGGCTGCCTCGGTCTGGCCTTCGTCAACAGAAAGGATTCCGCCGCGGACAGTTTCTGCCATGTAGGCTCCGGTGTTGATAGAAACTACAAAGAATGCGGCGAACCACATAGACATGTTAATGTTGAACAGGTAAGCACTTCCATAATAGATGAACATGGCCTGTACCATCATAGGTGTGCCGCGGAAAAACTCCACGTAACATGCCATAATAAATTTGAGAATTCCAACCAGTGTCTTTTTGACAGTGGAATCTCTTTTGTCTACAGGAATTGTTTGGATAATTCCAACTATAAAGCCAATAAGGCACCCTAAAAAGGTGCCTACAATGGCTATGATCATTGTATTTCCGGCTCCTGATAAAAAGGAGGAACCGTATTGCTGGAGCAGATACTGGATCCGGCCCCAGAAGGTTTCAGGAAGCATAGTTTTTATCTCCTTTACTCAGAAAGTGGCTGTACAGAAATTGCCTCGTCCATCATTGCGGTGTAATCATCTTCTGTCATTTTGTCCAGTACGCCGTTCAGGGCATCCAGAAGCTCGGTGTTGCCTTTCTGTACGGAAATACCAATATTGATGTCTTCGTCAGATACTTCGAAGGCGCCGTCTGTGCCAGAGAAATCAAGGAGCTTAAAATCCGGGTAAGCTACGCAGGCTGCCATTCCAGTAGGCATATCTGTTACAACGGCATCACATTTCCCGGACTCCAGGGCAACCAGCATAGCCGGTGCACTTTCCTGTGCCGGAAGGATGTTTGCGTCTTCGATCTGTGGCAGGCAGGAATCATACCAGATGGTATTCTGCTGGGATGTACAGGTTACGCCTTTTAAGTCTGCTACACTTGCAGCGTCTGCATAGTCTCCGTCACTTTTTACCAGGGTGACGATGGATGCATAGTAGTATGGCTCTGTGAAGTCTACCATCTGCTGGCGCTCGGAGGTAATGGACTGACCTGCGATAACACAGTCAACCTTTCCAGACTGTACAGCCGGTACCAGGGAATCCCAGTCCAGTTTCACGATTTCCAGATCGTAGCCCAGCTCGTCGCAGATTTTCTTTGCCATCATAACGTCGTAGCCATATGCGTAATCAGAGCTTCCGGAAATAGGAACTGCTCCATTGGAATCATCTGGCTGTGTCCAGTTGTATGGTGCATAGCTGCACTCCATTGCTACCTTTAATGTTTTTTTCTCTTCTGCCTGTACCATTGTAAGTCCAAGTCCCGGCATTGCGGTTACCGTAACAGCAGCTGCCATAAGACCACTTGTCATTTTTCTCCATAAATAGCTCTTTTTCATGTTTCTTTCCTCCTCTTTGTTAAACTCATTAATCACATCACAGCCGGCTTTTTCCAGCGTGTTTCCTCGTTTTGAGGTAAAAATAAAGCAATGGCGGCGTTATCACACTAACGCGCCATTGCGTTGTAGTTCATATTACTCTTGTTTATGGGAGAAGTCAAGAGGGGAAGAACAGAAAATTTAATACAGTAACCTAAATCGTTACTGTTCACTGGTAATATTCCGCGAGATGTTTTTTGTGAACAAAGTTCACAGAAAACCCGAGAATTGCGGCGCGAAATCATGCGAATGCATGATTTCTGTGCATCGTGGAGCGGTTACTGGTCACGGAGTGAACAGTAACCTAAATCAGCCTTCCACACGCAAATTGCTGTACACAAATTCAGTGTAAGAGAGCCCGTAACCAAATGGGAAAAGGACCGGTACCTGTCTGGTGTCATAGTTTCATATCCGGGCGGTCATGTCCCTCCAGATCCTGAAAGTGATTCTGTCCGCCTACGAAGATTACGGTGTCGTAGCCGCCTTCTGCTGCCTTTTTCACAGCCCCGGCGCGGTATGCATTCTGTTTTTCCAGAATTTCCGGTGCAATGCCGCCATAGGACTGAATACGGTTGGCGTTGTCGCCGATCACAAGAACCTTTTTGGTCTTTTCCTAGGAAAGAGGGAGCTGGTTCTTTTCGTTTTTCAGAAGGATGATGGACTCGCGGGCCGCATCAAGAATTTTCTGACGATGCTCCGGAGTATTATAGGAGCCTGGCTTGCGCAGCATTTTCCTCTACACATCAAAGATTCTTCAGTATTGACATTTTGATATTAAAATGATATCATTTATACATCAACCAGTTCATACATATCTTTATGGTAAAGCAATGCATATACCAGTCAGGAGGTTTATTATGCAGGAAAAAGTTTTAAGCAGTAAGAAGAATGGTATGGCAATGATGATTCTCTTCATTTTGTTGTATGCGGCAGCAACAGCACTTGCTGTAATCGGTTCCATCTTTTACTGTATTCCAATGGCTGCAGTCGGATTCATCTGGTTATCTTTGGGATGGATTCCATTTCTTGGATTAAAGGTACTGAAACCCCAGGAGGCCCTGGTGCTTACTTTGTTCGGTAATTATGTGGGCACACTGAAGGATGATGGCTTTTATTGGGTAAATCCTTTTTGTACAGCAGTGAATCCGGCAGCTAAGACGAAATTAAATCAGAGCGGCGATGTGGATGGCGGTAATACTGCCAAATCAGTTTTGACATTAGCTGCGGCAGGCACTGGTGGATCTTCCAATAGCTCTTATGTAAGTAAGAAGATTTCCCTGAAAATCATGACGCTGAATAATAACCGTCAGAAGATCAATGACTGTCTGGGTAATCCTGTAGAAATTGGAATTGCGGTTATGTGGCGTGTGACAGATACTGCAAAGGCTGTTTTTAATGTTGATAACTATAAGGAATATCTTTCCCTGCAGTGTGACAGTGCCCTTCGTAATATTGTAAGAATTTATCCTTATGATGTGGCTCCGAATGTGGATACAACAGGGGATGGCGTTGCAGATGAGGGCAGCCTGCGTGGTTCCAGCGAAATTGTAGCCGTACGTATCCGGGATGAGATTCAGCAGAAGGTTGCGGAGGCTGGTCTTGAGATTATTGAGGCACGCATCACCTATCTGGCTTATGCTCCTGAAATTGCAGCTGTTATGCTGCAGAGACAGCAGGCTTCTGCTATTATTGATGCGAGAAAGATGATCGTAGATGGTGCTGTTGGCATGGTTGAAATGGCACTGGAACGGTTAAATGAGAATAATGTGGTTGAGCTTGACGAGGAGCGGAAAGCGGCCATGGTTTCTAATCTTCTCGTTGTACTGTGTGGCAATCACGATGCCCAGCCGGTGGTTAATTCCGGCAGTCTGTACTAATGGCAGACACCAGGCCAAAGAAACAGATTCCGCTCAGGCTTTCTGCAAAGCTTTATGATCAGATTGCCGCCTGGGCGGAGGATGATTTCCGCTCCGTCAACGGCCAGATCGAGTATCTGCTTACTGAATGCGTCCGGCAGCGTAAGAAGAACGGGAAATATGTTTCCGACACTATGGATGAGCCGCCGGAACTGGATATTGAGTGAATTATAGAATCAGGACCGCCCGTCCAACGGGCGGTTTGCTCTAGGGCTATAAGCCCTTGTTACCAGGCCAGCGTCTCAAGGCGCTGGCTTTCTCGTTGGTAAGATTAGCTTCAATATTCTCAAAACAGTTTCGAGTTTCACATTTGAAATCTTCAAATTGCCTGCTGATTTTCTCTTGTTAACATTATTCTCACCTTCTATATATTTAAGATAAAAAAGGGAATACATTTCTGCACTCCCTCTCGTCTGTACCGCCTTATTCCCACGGCGCTTTCATTATTTCTTTCGCTTCAAATAAATGTTTCATCCAATCCCCGGCAAGCTGTACCCAGGTTTCACATTCTGCCTGAATGCCGTAGCCATTGGGGCAGGCTGTTTCAGCAGTTGCAAGGCCCAGGCCATGACCTCCTACAGGATAGATATGTAATTCTGCCGGAATGTCCAGCGCATGAAGTGCCTGGAAGAACAGCAGGGAATTTTCTACCGGAACGGTGTCGTCCGGGGCAGTGTGCCACATGAATGTCGGTGGAGTATCTTTGGTTACATTGAATTCCAGTGACAGAAATCTGCGCTTCTCTTCATCTGCATAGTCTTCTCCAAGAACACACTCAAAGGAACCCTGATGCGCTTTTTCTCCAGAAGTAATTACCGGATAACTGAGCATAAGTCCATTAGGGCGAAATTTCTCAGCGTCCATTCCCAGGGCTTCCGCCACAAACGGTTTGTTCCAGAAAACACCAAGGCTTGCTGCCAGATGTCCACCGGCAGAGGAGCCTTGAACAACAATTTTCTCAGTATCAATATTCCATTTATCTGCATTCTCACGGAGCATTGCAACTGCTGTGGCCAGCTGCAGAAGTGCCTCCGGGAAACGCGCCGATGCAACGCTGTAGCGAAGGATTGCTGCATGATACCCCATTGCCATAAACTTAACAGCCAGTGCTTCAGCCTCTCTGTCCGATGTCATTGCGTATCCGCCACCCGGACAGATCAATACAACTGGTCTCCTTCTCTCTGGATCTATCTCCGGAGAATTATCCAGAAAATAGGTAAATAAGTTTGCTGTGAACTCAGAGTCTTTTAATTGGATTTCTATTTTTTCATGTATCATTGATGTAACCTCCCGTTATAAACATCCAGCAAATATTCTCAATCTGTCTCAGCCCTCGATTATTTCACTTCTATTCTAAATACAAAGGATTCAAAAAGCAAGCTGAATTTCCCTTATCATTTTCTCAATCCTTCATACTCTCCCACCCCACCGGCTTTGTCGGATTATACATTTCCCGAAATTCTGTAGGCGTACAGTTATTCATCAGCTTAAACATCCGAAGAAATGCCGAAAGGCTGGAAAACCCTGACTTAAATGCAACTTCCGTAACACTCACGCCCGGATCCTGAAGAAGAGTTTTGGCAAATTCAATCCTCTTCTGATTCAGATACTTGTAAAAGGTAGAATCTGTATACTGCTTAAACAAACGGGAAAAATGAAATTTACTGAAACCCGCCTGGGCCGCCACCCCTTCCAGACTCAGATCCTCTGTAAAATGATTATTAATATAATCCGTGATCAGAATAAATTTCTCCACATACTCCTTCTGCCGGCTGTTTACACCTGTTTCCTGCTGTCCGGCAGTATGCGCAGTCACATGCCCTCTCCCCACACAGGCGAGAATCTCCAGAAATTTCGACATAATGATTGTTTCCTGATAAGGTGCACCGCCAAAATATTCTTCCTTGATTTCCAGCATAAGTGTTTTCACCCGGTCATAAATCTGAGGATAACCCTCCGGCGTGATCAGAGTCACCGGATTAATGATCATCGTTAACAGATTCAGCTCTTTTGTGGAAATATGGCTGAGACAAGGCTGAAAAATAATCCGCTCCCCCTGTTCCGGTGCAAAAAGCTCATGAATCATACAGGGACCGATCAGCAGAATATCTCCTTCCCGCAAATAATAATCCTTTCCACCGCACAGTGCTCTATAACCATTCACGATGGGCATCAAAACTTCAAAAGAAGTATGCCAGTGCGGCGGATAGTTCTCATATTCATTATTATAATAGAGACAAATCTGTTCATCCTCCCGAAAATCCACTGTTTCGTAAATACCACTGAGTTTATGTATCATGCGATCACCTCTTGTTGTGTTTCGAAATATGTCGTTTTAACTCTCAAAAATTGTGTTTTTTGATATGTATATATTATAGCAAACATTTATTTTTTCAGCAATACTCCGTCATATTTTCATTTTGATTCGAAACTACCCTTCTATTTCATTGTATATTTTGCATAATTATTTGTATTTCAAATTATATATTTTAACATGTACATGTTTTCGTACAATTTTAAATAGCAATAATTAGGAGCTAAAGAACAAGAATTAGAAAGTAAACATCTCTAAACTCTGCTATAGTAAGAATTACCAAATACGAGACAACAAAATTTTAAAAGGAGGTTCACAATATGAACAAGAAACGAGCACTTTCAATATTAATGGCTGCAGCAATGGCAGCTGGAACACTGGTTACATCTGTACCGGTTTATGCTGATGATGTTGAAGAAATCACATGGATGTTCTGGGATGACCTGGAAGCTACGGAAGATCTTATTTCCAAAGGTTACAAAGAAGTCATTGATCGTTTCAACGAAGAGTACGATGGAAAATATCACGTAACTCCGATCACCACCAACCTGGAAGAGTACGATGGCAAGCTGAATGCGCTGATCGCAGCCGGACAGACACCGGACGTTTACATCTGTAACCCTGGTCCGAACATGGACGTATATGTAAATGCAGGCGCAGCAGCAGATCTTACAGATATTCTTGAAAACCAGGAAGCTGATTGGTACGCATCCTTTACAGATGGTATCTTCGAGAGAATGACCTATGACGGAAAGATCATGGCAGTTCCTACCAACTTCGCAGCAGCTTGTGTTTACTACAACACAGAGATGTTCGAGAGCGCTGGCGTTGAAGTTCCTACCACATACGATGAACTGATCGCTGCATGCCAGAAGCTTCAGGATGCCGGCTACACACCAATCTCCTGCTCCGCTGGTACAGCATGGTGCTTATCCATGATCGCCGGTTATCTGTGTGACCGTCAGGGCGTTGACCTTGCAGCAATCGCAGACCACACTGCTAACTGGACCGATGAGAACTGCATCGAAGCAGGTAACAAATTAAAAGAACTGTCCCAGTACTTCCAGGCTACAGCAGCCGGAGATTCCAACGACCAGGCTACAGCAGCTTTCTATAACGGCGAGGCAGCTATGCTGGTTCAGGGTTCCTGGGCAATCGCACAGATCAATGGTAACAACCCAGATTTCGAGTCCAAATGTGGTGTATTCCAGTTCCCTGGAATCGACGGTGCAAATGACCCGAACCGTATGATCGTTAAGACTGATAACCTTCTTATGAGCTCCACAACAGAGCATCAGGACGCAGTTATTGCTCTTATGAAAATGTTCACAGACGAGACAGCTCAGAAATACACAGCAGAAATCGGCGGCAAGTTCCCTATCATCAAAGACCTTGAAATCGACTACGACAAAGCTCCTGCACAGCTGAAATACGTTCAGGATGTCATGGCAAAGGCAACTGGTACATTCGGATTCTACAATGAGTCCCTTGCATCTGTAGAAGCTGGTGACTGCTTCGATAACGCAATGGTTGACATCTTCCTTGGAAACCAGACACCTGAAGAAGCATTCCAGACCGTACAGACATTCTATGAAGAGAACGTTTGGGAATAAATCCTCCCTTATAAAAAATAAGTTATAACCCCAGGCACATGGCTGCCGCGGAACGGACTAAGGCATGTTCCGCGGCAGTTTTTTACCTAAAGACTGACACACGCCAGAGATTTTTAAGCTGGCTCGTCTCACCAGACATTCGACGGAAGGAGATATTATGGATAAAATTCTGCGCGACAAAAAAGCCATTTTCGTATTTATCGCCCCGGCGCTGATCATGTTTCTTCTGGTCCTGATCATCCCGACAGTACAGATGGTTTACTACTCACTCTGCGATTACGCAGCACTTACACCCCCTAAATTTGTGGGATTAAAAAACTATAAGAAACTGTTTTTCGGTGACGCCACATTCCGTATTGCCCTGAAAAACTCCATCTTTTTCATGATCTTTTCAGCAGTTACACAGCAGATCTTCGGTCTTTTACTTGCTGTTATGCTGACCAACATCCCGAAAGGCCGCAACATTTTCAAGAACATTTATTATCTTCCATGCGTACTTTCCTCCGCAGCACTTGGACTTCTCTGGTCCTTCCTTTTCAATCCGAGAATTGGTATCAACAACCTGCTTGCCAAATTCGGAATAGAAGGTCCGCTGTGGTTAATGGACTCTACCGGATTTATTGTACTTCCTATGTGGGTTATCGCTTTTGTAGCCTTATGGCAGTACCTTGGTCAGAACATGATGCTTTATATGGCACAGATCACCGGAATTTCCCGTGATATCTATGAAGCTTCCTATATAGATGGTGCGTCAAAGGTAAAAGCATTCCGCTACATTACCCTTCCGCTGATCAAACCAATGATGATCACATCCCTTTCCCTGAACTGTATCGGTTCCCTGAAGTTCTTCGACCTGGTTTACAACATGACTCAGGGTGGTCCGAACCACAGAACAGAAGTCCTTGCAACTGAACTTTACGCAGAAGGCTTTAACTACTTCAAGTACGGCTATGCCAGTGCCATTTCCGTAGTTTTACTGGTGCTCTGCCTGCTGGTAACCCTTCTGGTAAAGAAAATCATCAAAGTAGAAACTTACGAGTCATAAGGAGGTGGGAAAATGAGCAACGTAAAAGTAAAAGCTCCGAAAAAGCCGGTGAAACCGGTGATCGTAGTAGTTTATATCCTGCTAGTGATCCTGGCAGTTGTTTATCTGGCTCCACTTCTGTGGATGTTATCTGTATCCCTGAAAGATAACGCTGGTGTTATGTCAGCACCATTTTCCCTGCCAGAGGTATTCCATTTTGAAAACTATCAGCAGGCATGGCAGATGGGAAAACTTGGCACAGCTCTTGCAAACTCCGTCATTGTCTGCGGCGCTACCCTGATCGTCAGCCTTTTCTTCGGCGCTATGGCAGCTTTTGCCATTGCCAGAATGCGCTGGAAATTATCAGAATTCATGCACACCTTTTTCCTTATCGGAATGATGGTTCCGGTACATTGTGTTCTGATTCCTCTGTTTGTAAGATTTGCAAAGCTTGGTCTTACCAACTCCCAGGGCGGATTGATGATTCCTTATATCACATTCTCCCTGCCCATGACCATTTTCCTGCTTACCGGATTTTTCCGCTCCATGCCAGGAGAAATGTTCGAGGCTGCTGCCATTGACGGCTGCGGAATTTATGGATGCTTTTTCCGGATCGCACTTCCGCTTTGCAGAACCGGCTTCTTCGTATCCGGTCTGATGACCTTCATCAACAACTGGAACGAGCTGCTTCTTGCCATGGTATTTATTTCCGATCCTATGAAAAAGACACTGCCCGTTACCCTGACCTACTTCGTTGGACCTTACGCAACCAACTATGTGCAGATGTTTGCCGCGATCATTATCGCAATCGCACCTACAGTCGTTGTTTACTCCCTGTTCAGTAACCAGATCGTGGAAGGTCTTACCACAGGTGCAGTTAAGGGCTGATATGGAGGAGACACACTATGAATAGAGAAGAGGCTCGAAAAAAAGCGACCGAACTGGTCAGCAAAATGACTTTAGAAGAAAAAGCAAGCCAGCTGCGCTATGACGCACCTGCGATCAAGCGTCTGGGAATCCCCGCCTACAACTGGTGGAATGAGGCGCTCCACGGAGTTGCCCGCGCCGGACAGGCTACTGTTTTTCCACAGGCCATCGGACTTGGCGCTACCTTTGACACCGAACTTCTTGGAAAAATTGCAGATACAGTAGCCACAGAAGGCCGCGCTAAATATAACGCTTATTCCAAAGAAGAAGACCGTGACATCTACAAAGGGCTCACATTTTGGTCTCCCAATGTAAATATTTTCCGTGATCCACGCTGGGGCCGCGGCCATGAAACTTACGGCGAAGATCCTTACCTTACCAAAGAGTTGGGAGTTTCTTTTGTAAAAGGACTCCAGGGCGACGGCGAGACTATGAAGGCCGCTGCCTGCGCCAAGCATTTCGCAGTTCACTCCGGACCAGAGGCGATCCGCCATGAATTTGACGCCATTGCTTCCCCAAAGGATATGGAGGAAACTTATCTTCCTGCATTTGAAGCTTTGACCAAAGAGGCAAATGTAGAAGGCTTCATGGGTGCCTACAACCGTACCAACGGCGAACCCTGCTGCGGAAGTCCCACACTTCAGAAAAAGCTCCGCGGCGACTGGGGCTTCCAGGGATATTTCGTTTCCGACTGCTGGGCTATCAAAGATTTCCACGAACACCATATGGTAACCAGCACACCAGCCGAATCCGCTGCCCTTGCACTGAACAACGGCTGTGATCTCAACTGTGGAAACACATATCTTCATATTTTGAAAGCTTATGAAAAAGGGCTGATCACCGAGGATACCATCACAGAATCCGCCATCCGCCTTTTTACCACCAGATATATGCTGGGATTGTTTGAAGAAACCGAATATGACAAGATTCCTTACTCAGAGGTGGAATCCCCAGCTCATCTGGCACTTTCCCAGAAAGCTGCCGAGGAGAGCTTCGTACTTCTGAAAAACAACGGAATCCTTCCTTTGCAAAAGGATAAGATCAAAACAGTTGGAATTGTAGGACCAAACGCAGACAGCCGGGCGGCTCTGGTTGGAAACTACCACGGCACCGCTTCCCGCTACTGCACCATCCAGGAGGGGCTTCAGGATTATCTTGGAAACGAGGTGCGCGTCCTTAGTTCTGTTGGCTGCGATCTTTTCCGCGACCGCACTGAGCACCTTGCTTTTACCCAGGACCGGCTTGCTGAGGCGAAGATCGTTGCAGCAAACAGTGATGTGGTGATCCTGTGCGTGGGACTTGATGAGACTCTGGAGGGCGAAGAGGGAGATACTGGAAACAGCTACGCTTCCGGCGATAAGGAGACTTTGCAGCTGCCTCAGGTTCAGCTGGATCTGATGGAAGCCATGGCGGAATCCGGCAAACCAGTGATCCTGTGTCTCATGGCAGGAAGTGATATCGATCTTTCTTATGCTGCTGAGCATTTCGACGCAGTGATGGTTCTCTGGTATCCAGGCGCCCAGGGCGGAAAAGCAGCTGCCAGGATTTTATTCGGCGACGTTTCCCCGTCCGGTAAATTGCCAGTAACCTTCTACGAGACCTTGGAAGAGCTTCCGGAATTCACCGATTATGCCATGAAGGGACGCACTTACCGCTATATGGAAAATAAGGCACAGTTCCCCTTTGGATATGGGTTGACTTATGGAAAGGTCACGGTAACGGATGCGGCTGTCAGCACGAATGACGAGCCATCAGTTACAGTTCAAGCCACAGTCACAAACCAGGGACACACCGCCACTCGCGATGTGATCCAGATATATATTAAAAATACCGATTCTCCACTTGCAGTAAGGAATCCAGAACTTGTAGCATTTACTCCTGTTTTTCTAAATGCAGGCGAAACCCAGACTATTAGTCTTACTATTTCTTCCAGGGCATTTACCGTTGTAGATGAAAATGGAATACGAAAAGAAGACGGAACTCATTTCCAGATTTTTGTTGGCTGTAGTCAGCCCGATGAAAGAAGTGTGGAACTTACAGGTGTGAAACCAGTAGAAATTGAATATTATAAATAAACCAGGGCTGCCATAAGGCAGCCCCCTTTTTCTTATTCAATAGTTCCCTGTCCATAATAAGCATTTGCACCATGTTTTCTATAGTAATGCTTATCCTGAAGCTCCTGCGGAGCAGGTTTCACATTCGGGTTGATCAGCTCGCAGCGGGAAGCCATCTTCGCAACCTCTTCCAGAACTACTGCATTATGTACTGCTTCATGAGCATCCTTACCCCAGGTGAAAGGACCATGGTTCTTGCAAAGAACTGCCGGAACTGCCTCATAATCTCTCTTCTTGAAATAATCCGCGATCAGGATACCGGTATTTTTCTCATAAGCATCCTCGATCTCGCTTTTGTTCAGGTTTCGGACACAGGGAACTTCACCATAGATATAATCTGCATGAGTGGTTCCATAGCAAGGGATTGCACGTCCGGCCTGCGCCCAGCTGGTAGCCCAGGAAGAATGGGTATGTACGATTCCGCCGATCTTCGGGAAAGAATTGTACAGAACTACATGGGTAGGTGTATCAGAGGAAGGGTTGTATTTTCCCTCTACTTTGTTGCCCTCCAGGTCAACAACTACCATATCTTCTGGTGTCAGCTTATCGTACTCTACGCCGCTTGGTTTGATAACGAAAAGCCCCTTCTCACGGTCGATTCCGCTTACATTTCCCCAGGTAAAAGTAACCAGACCGTATTTCGGCAGGTCCATATTTGCTTTGTAAACTTCTTCTTTTAATTTCTCAAGCATGGTTGTTTTCTCCTTTATGCATATAAAATATCAATTCCGCGCCCAGGCACCTGCGGACGAAACCGCCCTGCCGCCTGAACATTCTATTAAACGCTACTGCTCACGACCTTCACAGCAACTATTAAGTACAATATATCACTTGTATGGATGTATTTCCACTTGTATCTTATTTATTTTTCTATTGTCCGCACGCCCACAGCATCCCAATCATCTCCAAATACAGTTGCAAGCCGCGGGCATCACCGCTCCCGCTTCAAATGCATCTGCAAACAAGGCTTGTGCTGCCCGCGGCGGCCAACGCATCACTCATACAACGGAATCTCATACCCCCAGGATTTCCGAATCCCGTCCATGATCTCCATCACCCGCACTGTCTCATCATGAGGCATTTCCGGGCACTCTTTTTCACCTGCTGCAATGGCTCTTGCGCAAGCCTCCACCTCGTACTCATAACCAGTGATCTGCGCTGGCGGCAGGTAAGATGCCACTTCTTTATGTTCATGATCGAATACGGTAATCTTCTCCGGATTATTGATATTCAATACCTGAATATACCCTTTTGTTCCAAAAATGCTTCCCACTCTGTCAGAAACCTCACTGGCTCCGCACTGCAAAGTCGCCATCCGCTCTTCCTCGAAAACCATGGCAATGGTATCCAGAATATCCACACCATCACGGAAAATAGCAGTTGCCTGCACATCCTTTAACTTGTCCCCAAGGACCATGCTGGCAAAATTAATGGTATAAACGCCTACGTCCAACAGTGCGCCACCTGCCAGCTCCGGCTTGCGGATACGCTCCACCTCGCTGATGGTATAATTCAGATTGGCAGTAACGGAAGTTACTTCGCCTATCACACCGCTTTCAATGATATCGCCTATCATCTTCCGCGACGGCATATATCTGGTCCAGATTGCCTCTGTGATCAGAAGGTTTTTCTCTTTTGCCAGGGCAAAAAGCTTTCTCGCCTGATCTGCATTTACCGTAAAAGCCTTCTCACAGAGCACATTTTTCCCAGCCTCCAGGCACATCTTTGCATGAAGGTAATGATGGGAATGAGGGGTTGCAATGTAAACCAGATCCACCTGCGGGTCTGCCAGCATTTCCTCATAAGAACCATAAGCCTTGGAAATGCCATGCTTCTGGGCAAAAGCCTGTGCCCGTTCCAGGCTTCTGGCTGCCACCGCATAATTCTCCACATCCTTCATTCCAGCTACCGTTTTCGCCATCTGAACTGCAATACCACCAGCTCCAAGAATTCCAATTTTCATTTATGTAAACCACCTTTCTAAAAAACTTTCTTCCATATACAACGCCAGAGCCTGTTTGAAAAATCATTTCTGCAATCTGTACGCAGCCGCAAACTCTACAATTGCGTAAGGCTCGCCGCCTTCCGTAGAAAGCGCCACTGTAACCTTCCCTTCTTCCTGTTTCACCGCCGGATAAAAAACATCTCCCAGCAGTGCCTGCTTCTTATATTCCGCCCTCATCTGGCAGATCACAAATCCCTCCGGCAGATAATCTGCTGCCATACGGATATACTGACAATTATTGACATGATGATGGGTGTCCAGATGGTGCTTCTGGATAGCAAAAGGTTCTTCTGCATGCATTCCCACTGGCAATGCGATCTTGCGGGGTGCGTAATCCATATCCAGCTTTTCATCCAGTACATACCCTCTGGTATCTTCGTCTGTGAGTCTTGCCGGAAGGCCGGTCTTGGTGTCAATATTTGTCCAGATACTATTGGCATAGGACAAAAGCCCGCCAGCTTCTGTGGTCAGGGTAAAATTACGCATTCCCAGAAAGCCCTTAAATCCATATGGGGCAGTGGTTGCCACAATGGTCTCGCCCATCTTCGGGTATCGGTTCACTACAATCTGCCAGGCGGACAGCACCCAGGCTCTCTGACGCGCTTCCAGCACTTCCATTCCCTGCCCGATTTCCTCAGACTGGAAGGTGCAGCAATCCTGATAATAATCCTGGATCCCAGGCAAAGTCAGGCAGCCATTTTCTCCTATTTCACTGTATCTTACACGGCCTTTAAAGCTGTAACTCATGTTATGTCAATCTCCTTCGTGCTTACTTTTATTTCCATCGCTCCGCGTAAATTGCGCCCTAAGCGGACTTCTTTTTACCGTCTGATTTCTTCACTCCCTGCATTTGCGCAACGCGAAAATGTCTCCGCGACGGGAACCGCGATTTTTACTTCATTATATAACAAATCAGTCAATAATGATATGAAAATGTAGAAAATTTTTGTAAGATTTTACTTGCCTCCACGCCTTAAACCATGTACAATAAAGGCATAAAAACAAAACAGCAAACGCTTATATATGTCCATAATCCGGTTGGACGTTTCTACCAACTACCCTAATAGTTGTCTATAAGCTGCATACGACGAGGTGTGCAGGTGTAGCATTTTCGGGTGGTTTTTTTATTGCTGAATTCCCCGAAAATCTGTCCCCGGTTTTTCCGGCAGCACTTTCTCTGCCCCAATTTCCCGGGTTTACGCTTCTTCTCACCTCTCGCAGAAAGGATGGTTTGATATGAAGAAAGATTTGTTTGCTTTAAAGGGTACGATCTGTTACAGCAAGAACCAGAAAGAGCTTGTTTTCCACAAAGATTCTTATGTAGTCTGTGAAAACGGCCTCTGTGCCGGCGTTTTTTCCCAGCTTCCAGAGGAATATAAGAGCATTCCTGTAGAAGACATGGGCGACCGTCTGATCATTCCAGGATTTACCGACCTGCATCTTCACGCCCCCCAGTACGCTTACCGCGGAACCGGCATGGACCTGGAGCTGCTTGACTGGCTGAATACCATTACCTTCCCACAGGAAGCCCGGTACGCAGACCTGGACTACGCGAAAAAGGCATACTCCATTTTTGTAGATGACCTGAAGCACAGCTTCACTACCAGAGCCTGCATCTTCGCCACCTTACACCGCCCGGCAACGGAGCTCCTTATGGACATGCTGGAAGAGAGCGGACTGGCAACTATGGTTGGAAAGGTAAATATGGACCGCAATGGAGCCCCGGAGCTTCAGGAGGAAAGCGCACAGGCTTCCGCACAGGATACACGCCAGTGGCTGGAAGAGAGCAAGGGGCGCTACGATCACACATATCCCATTCTTACGCCCCGTTTTACCCCATCCTGTACCGACGAGCTGATGACAGAGCTGGGAAAGATCCAGCGGGAATACCACATTCCAGTTCAGTCTCACCTGTCTGAGAATTTCGGGGAAATCGCATGGGTGAAGGAGCTCTGCCCGACTAGCAGGTTTTACGGGGATGCGTATGACATGTTTGGGCTGTTTGGGGGAGCCTGCCCTACCATCATGGCTCACTGCGTCCACTCCACCGACGAAGAGATCCAGACGATCAAGGACCAGGGTGTTTACATCGCCCACTGTCCGGAATCCAACACAGACATCGCTTCCGGAATCGCGCCCATCCGCCGCTACCTTGACCTGGGACTTCACGTAGGACTTGGCACCGACGTTGCCGGAGGATTTTCCCTCTCCATGTTCCGCGCTATCGCAGACACCATCCAGGTTTCCAAGCTCCGCTGGCGCCTGATGGACCAGTCACAGGCTCCGGTTACGCTGGAGGAAGCCTTCTACATGGCAACCATCGGCGGCGGTTCCTTCTTCGGAAAAGTAGGCAGCTTCGAAAAAGGCTATGAGTTCGACGCCATGATCCTGGACGACGCAGGTATCCGCCACCCCCAGGAAATCTCCACCCGCGACCGCCTGGAACGCCTGGTTTACCTGTCTGATGACCGGAATCTGGTTGGAAAGTATGTGCAGGGACGGAAAGTGATCTAAAAAAGCAAAAACCTCTGGTCTGGAAGCAGTATATTATCAGGCCATATCTCTTCCAGCCAGAGGTTTTCATATATGCTGTTTTATCCTTCGTTTCTTACTCAATCCTGCAAACTTGCCTCTATATCTGCAATTTCCTGCTTCAGTACTGATTTCAGCTTCTCATATTCCTGCTGATCCCAAGGCAGATTTTGTTCTTGAAGGGACTGTCCTTAATTTCAGTCTCACTTTTGACATTTCCTGGAAGGTTATGAAAGATATTTTAACCAAGAAATTGGGAATTCTGGATTTTGCGGCTTGCTTCCCAAGGGAGACGCTGCAACAGGCGTTTACCAAATTATCCTCTTTTTGAGAAATTTAGAGATGACGTCATGAAATATTACAAATAACCATATAAAAAGCCTCTGAACCGGAGAGCAATCTTCGACCAGAGGTTTTTCCTTTTACCCGTTGCTCACGTAAATCATTCCGCGCCCAGATACTCCCGTATCCGCGCCTCGTTCATATTTTCCCCGATCACAAGCACCACTTCCTGGCCTACGGAAATGGGCTTCAGGGAAAATTCTTTGCGGGTGGCGTTTAATTCCAGCCAGGTATTAGCGGCAGCCACTGCAGGAACGGAGTCCGCACCCGGGGTTCCGTTTCCTGCCTCCGCAGCGCTGTCTTCTAATTTCACAAATCCTTTAATCCGGAAAACATCCCCGCACTCCGGATCATCCAGGATCTGATGGGCAGCACGCTCCAGCTGTGCCTCTGAAATTTTCAACTCCATAAAATACAGCGACTGGAAGCCCTCTTTCTCATCGAAGCATTGTTTCTCAAAGTCTTCCATCACATATCCGCTGTTAAAAATCTTTTGGAAGTCTTCGTCTGTAAACTGCTCCCAGTCCTTATTCAGCACTTCTTTTTCTGTAAAGCGGCGTTTGCACTTCACACTCTCCAATGCCCGGTTCAGATGTTCTACAGTACCCTTGATCTCCTCCGCAGAAGCCTCCTGGCTCTTGCTAAGGACAATACAGCCTGCGTCAGCGGCCTCCGAAGCCAGCAGATATTCCGCCTGCGGCTGCAGCTTCTCTTCCAGTCTGGCGTCCAGAATGGTGATCACATTTCCAATCTGATACCACTTATCCAGCGGCTCCTCGTAAAGGGCATCGAAAAACTCATCCACATCAAAAATTCCCGATGGCTCAATAAGAACCCGGTCATATCCGCACATTCCCATTGCGATCAGCTTGGTCTTGAAACGTCTTCTGTGGCAGTCTGCATCACATCCACCGGAAACCATTTCCAGCTCGCAGCTCTCGCCCTCCAGGTCGTGAAGCAACATCATGTCCACATTCACCGCCCCGAAATCGTTCTCCAGGATTCCAATATTCTGTCCCTGGCTCATCAGCCATGCAGCGTATTTCTTTATAAAAGTCGTTTTGCCTGAACCAAGAAAACCTGTAATTAAATCAACTTTAACCATCTTCTGTCTCCTCATGTCTGCCTTATAAAAACAAAAAACGAGTTTTCCATCCATTCAATAATTGCCTAAACAGTCCGCTCGTTTCTTTTTCCCTTATCAACTTTGTTTATCCAGCAACGCCTCAAACTCTTCCTGGGGCATTGGCTTGGCAAAATAGTATCCCTGGAAATAATCACAGCCATAATTTCTCAGGAAATCCGCCTGTTCCTTCGTCTCCACGCCCTCGGCGATCACCTTCAGATCCAGGCGGTGCGCCAGCTCGATCAACGAAATGATAATATTGTTATTCTTTCTATTCAATCCTATTTTCTGGACAAAGCCCATATCCAGCTTCAAAATATCAAAATCAAAATCACGAATGGTACTAAAAGAAGACACCCCGCTTCCAAAATCATCCACCAGAAGCTTGGTCCCCTCTTCATGCATTTTGGTCAGAAAGCTGTTTCCATCCTCAGACATACCGGCATATGCGGACTCTGTAAGCTCATAGCTGATACTTCCGCTGGGCAGATCCGAATTCTTCACATCCTCCAGAATTGTATCCATAATATGCTTGTCCATCAAGTCCATCCTGGAAAGGTTCACGCCAATGTCTACAACCCTTTTGCCCTCTTTCCGGCGCTTCTCGATCAGATTGTATACAGTCTGGTAAACATGATAATCCAGCTTGGTGATATATCCGCTTTCCTCCAGAGTAGGAATAAATTTCGCCGGAGAAATACTTCCGAACTCACCGCTGAACCATCTGGCCAAGGCCTCTGCCAACGCGATTCCCCCTGTCCAGGCATCATAGATTGGCTGATAGTAGACCTGTATTTCCCCATTCTTGATCCCGTCGTCCAGATGAAAAAGGGCGATACTCCTCTGCTCATAGTCTACCCGCATCTGCTCGTTAAAAACCGCGTAAGGCTGCACAAACTGATTGGAAATATTGGACTTGGCAATCTTGGCCCGGTCGCACATCTCAGACACGCTCAGCTTGGTATGACGCGGAATAAAATAAACACCGCACTTTCCATAGAGGTCCAGATTCAGTTCCCCCTTGGTATAGGTCCTGTGCAAAAGCTCCGGCAGTCTCTCCAGATCCATATCCTCTTTCTTCGTAAGTGCCACAAAGCGGTCAGCTTCCAGCCTTCCCACAGCCAGCGGATTCAGGAAGCATCCAGCAAGGATCTGTGCCGCTCTCTTCAGAAGTTCGTCTCCAGACTCATATCCGAACAGGTCATTCACCGTCTTAAATCTCTGAATATTGAAATAAGCAATGGCAAAATCCTGCTCCGGTTCACTCTCCAGAATCTCCCGTACCTTATGAAAAAATCCCGTCCGGTTCAGCGCTCCTGTCACCGAATCCGTTTCCATAACTTTCACCTTTATCGTCATCGTTCTCCACTCAAGGTCTGGCCCAATTCACGATTCCCCCCAGATACCATTTCACCAACACCAGACATACCCTTTCTTCACGTTCCGTTTATAACTTCTATTTTACTATTGTTTTTCCCATTTGAAAAGTGGGATTTGCAGCTTTTTTGTTGCTGTTATTGTTCCATCCTTTTCAGTTCTGGCAATATTGTCAGCAGCATTGTAACAAAGCATAAGCTTCCGCCGATCACGTTAGACACCGGCTCTGCCAGGAATACGCCGTGGGTTCCCATTTGAAACACATATGGGAACAGATACGTCAGTGGAACTACAATGAAAACCTTACGCAAAAGGGAGAAGAAAATCGCCTGTTTCTTCTTGTTCAGGGACTTGAAAACGGTCTGTCCCATGTATTGCAGGTCCATGAAAATGAAGGCCGCGAAGTAGGTTTTCAGCGCTGGAACGGCATCTTTTATCAGGAGTTTATCAGAGCTGAAAACAGCGATCAGGTAGTCCGGGATAAAGATGATCACGCTCCACATCACTGCTGTATAAACCAGGATCATCACTGCCAGAGTGACCATTGCCTTACGCACAAGCTTCGGTCTTCTGGCTCCGTAATTGTAACTGAGGATGGGGGAGGTTCCCTCATTTATAGCGTAAATTGGAGTCTCGACCATCTGACGGACACTGGACACAATGGTCATTACAGATATGTAAACATCCCCTCCGGTAACCCCCAGAACATTGTTGCAGCAGATAGTTACAAGGCTGTTTGTCAGCTGCATAATGAAGCCCGCACTGCCAAGACTGACGATGTTTTTGGCGTGTTCTACGCAGCTTTTCAACTCTGTTTTTTTCAGAAGACGGGCTTTCATTTCTGCTCTTTTTTCCAGGAAAAGAAGCACATATAAAGCGGATAAGCACTGGGAAATTACGGTTGCAATTGCCGCCCCCTTTATTCCCAGCCCAAACGCGAAAATAAACAATGGATCCAGGATCAGATTGGCTACTGCGCCGATTGCTACGGAAAGCATGCCGGTTGTTGCATATCCCTGGGCGTTGATAAACGGGTTCATCCCGGTGGCGATCATAGATGGAACAGTTCCAATCAGGTAGATCATCATGTAGGGATAAGCATAGACCAAAGCATCCTCAGACGCACCAAACAGTACCAGTAAAGGTCTTGCAAAAAGAAGTCCGATTATCATCAAAAGGGCGCCGCCTGCACATACCATGGTGAAAGAAGTATCCATGATCATCTGGGCTTTCTTGTTCTCCTTCATACCTCTGTTTATGGAAAAAAGAGGGGCACCGCCGCTTCCAAACAGGTTGGCAAATGCGGTTATGATCATAATCAACGGGAAGCAGATTCCTACTGCGCCAAGGGCCGTTGTTCCCACATTGGGGATTCTAGCGATGTAGATCCGGTCCACAATGTTGTACAAAAGACTAAGGATCTGCGCTACCAGCATGGGGATAGCGGCACTAAAAATATTTCTTGTTACGGTTCCGTTTTCAAAATCGATTCGTTTCATTTTTTTCACAGCTTTCTATTTATTTCATCATTAAGATAACTTTTGCTTTATTAACCGCATACCGTTATCACTCTCTTTAGCAATTCAGAGAATTCTCCTGAAATTGGATGTATTTTGCTGATTTCATTTTGCACATTGGGACGGGAAATGTCAAGAAAAAAGGGACTGCGCTGGCAGTCCCCCTTCTTTTAATATCGTACAATTTTCTATGTAGTATTACCTATTACCAGAAATTATCTTATTCAAATTATCCTTGTCTTTACCATATGCATTATTATAAGCCGATGAAATGCCAGCAAATCCACTAAACATACAAGATTGCGCTATACCGTTCTTATTAACCATCTGTATTACGATCCAGTCCCAACCTTTCGTTCTATTTGAATCTTTACTGCTTTTTATTTTTAATGAATCTACATTTATACCATATTCTTTCAATATCTGCTCTATCTCATTTTCATACGATACCTTTGTAACCTTGCGTCCTTTAATAATAGTATTAGCATCCGCTCCACAGAATAGAGTATTGTTATAGGTAAACTTCCAAGCATTATTATACCCATATGGTTTAGATGATTCATCTCGACAAATTAATACCCATACACCCTCACCATGTTTACAATTTCCTAAATCAATTTCCCCCGTATTATACGCATTGGTCAACGCAGACTGTATTGCTCTCGCATTCTGCAGGTCCACAGCCTGTCGTGCCTTTTCCAGTTGACTAGTAAAAATAGGAATGGCTACTGCAACCAATACTGCAATAATTGCAACCACGATCAGCAGTTCTGCTAGTGTAAATCCTTTTTTATTTTTTATTTTCATTTTTCATTTTTTACCTCTTATAACCTACACACCAACTACTCTTCCAGTATACGTTATATAACTTTTTTCGTCAATTAATTAGTTAATAGATTTTAACTCCGAATTTTGGAGAATTTTACCAAAAAAATCTTACGCTAGTACAGATTTTAATTCATCGTGTACAGCTTTAAAAGGCGATGCTGCACTTTAAATGTATCACCGCCTTTTTGCTTTATAACTTCTTCATTACTATATTCTTGCTCATTCCCCGTTTTATAAATATAGATTTGTAGCTCTTTACCAGCTTCCTCGGAGTGTAAACCTTCATTCGGGATGGGGTTCCTTTGAATGCGTTGGAGCCAATGTTTTTCTGTTTCAGGCGTGAGGTGTAAATTCGCATCGTACTTATTTTCTTGCATCCATAAAAGCTTTGCTTTCCAATATACTGGACTCCTTTGCCGATTTTTACGGTGTTGAGCTTGGTGCATTTGTAGAAGGCGTAGTTCTTGATCTGGACTACGTTGTTTCCTATAGTCAGCTTCTTAAGGTACTTGTTGTTTTTGAATGCCTTGGTGCCGACAGAGGTTACTTTGTAGTTTGCACCATTTAAGTTCACGCTGTCCGGGATCACCACAGTACCTGCCTTTTTGTTTACTGGCCTTAGATACTCTACCGTCTGTGCGCTGGTTACTTTATAGTAGCCGTTGGTTTTCTGCTGTTTCACCGTCGTTCCCACCTTATACCCGGCCGGTGCCGGAGTACTAGTCGGTTTCGGCACCGGAGTACTGGTCGGCTTTGGCTTAGGAGTTGGTGTTGCAGTTGGCACTGGCGTGCTAGTTGGCTTCGGCGTTGGCGTCGCGGTCGGCACCGGCGTATTCGTCGGTACTGGCGTCGGCGTCGCGGTCGGCACCGGCGTATTCGTTGGCGTTGGTGTTGCAGTCGGCACCGGTGTGTTCGTCGGCGTCGGTGTTGGCGTCGCAGTCGGTACTGGCGTATTCGTCGGACTCGGCGTTGGTGTCGCGGTCGGCACTGGCGTATTCGTTGGCGTTGGTGTCGCGGTCAGCACCGGCGTGTTCGTTGGTGTCGACGTTGGCGTCGCAGTCGGTACCGGTGTACTCGTTGGTACTGGCGTATTCGTTGGTATCGGTGTTGCAGTCGGTACCGGTGTACTCGTTGGCACTGGCGTATTCGTTGGTATCGGTGTTGCAGTCGGTGCCGGTGTACTCGTCGGCACTGGCGTGTTCGTCGGTACTGGCGCTGGTGTCGCTGTCGGCTCTGGTTCAACCTGGCTATCGTCGTAGAATACCACGGAAACGGTATACGTCTTCTTCGTCACCCCATCCGGCGCGATCAGCACATACTCCACCGGATTGGTAAAATCATGGGAGGTTCCATTTGCAAATGCCCAGTCCAAAGAGGTGCCTGCCCCTGCGCCATAATCAATATTCGGCGTCAGCCTGCTCACATCCGTTCCCTTCGGAATACGGAGTGTGATCGTTCTCGCCACATTATCAATCTCACCAATTACATCCTTTTCCAGAACCGGATTCTGCAGCTTATACAGATTAAAGCTTGCAAAAGCCGCCTCACTAGCACCCTGCACACGGATGGTAATCGTTATCGGCAAAACAGCTTTCGTCTGCACATCCTGCACCTCATACCTGCACACATACGTACCTGTCGGTGCCGTCACCACGCCACTATAGGAAAATGTGTAGGACAATCCCGGCATATGTGTCCGCTCCAGGCCTTCCGGTAAATCTTCACTGATCACAGTAGTGGTATACTGGCCGCTTCCGCCCTCAATCACTCCTGAATCAATATACTGCATCTCTGCTTTTCCAGCAGTCAGACACAGCTCCACTCCCGAAATGCTAAGCGGTGTATTCACGGTGATTATCTCCGAAACAGCCGTCACAGTCCCGTAAGTTCCAGGCAGATTATCCGTTGCATAGAATAAAAGTGTCTGTCCGTTATCGTCAGCAGTGAGCACTTTTCCAGCTGTGACCGGTGTCACTTTTCCATTATTTCCAAGAGCTATTTTTACACCATAAGCATCCAGCTGAGCCGCTGTAAATACTGGTGACTGGCTTCCATTGCTGTATGTCAGCCGGAATTTCAGCCCTGTCAGGTCTAGCATATCACCCACACTGTAATCAATCTTATTCGGCGCTGTGAAAACCGTAAGCTTGCTTGGTTTCTTAGCTGTAACCGTAATTTTCTGCTGCACTTTGAACCCATGATAATCAAAAGTTACCACTGTATCCTCTGTTGTCAGCGGCCCTGTTTTATCATAAGTGAAATCACTGTAAACCCAAGCTCCCATATATGTGGAATAGGTAACATACAGGCTCATTCCTGACGGATCAAACAACTCCCCTTCCATATAACTAGTTTTCGGCACTCTGGAAATCTGAACCCTGGATATCTTGCTGCTGTCCGGTTCTGTGATCGTTATGGAACAGCTGGTGGTTTTTCCCTTATATGTAATATAAATGGTCTTGGTACCTGCTGTGGTATTGTCAAAACCGCTGATCATGTCATCTGTAATATCAATTCCGCCCGACTGACCATTCACATAGACCATGCCCCAGCTATACGGGCGCTCTCCAATACAATAAGAATAACTGTATAAAGCTGCAGAAATGGAAGTAATATCTGCCGCTTCCATTCTGGACGGAATTCCCTCTTCTGAAATCTTCCACTCAGTTCCAAACTTCCAGTTCGTATAAGAAGCAGAATCCTTCAGCTGAGCCTCCGTTAAAAGCTTTCCATTCGAATCTGTCGCTGTGGCAGAGCCAATCAGTTTTCCCTGGGAGTCTTTTCCATAGCAGTCTGTGACCACTGCAGAGGTCATCCCTCCGCAGATCTGGCCAACCACCGTATTCTCTCCCTTCACCTGCAGCGTGCCTGTATGAACGCAAACCCTTATGCTACTGTTTCCAAGCGTCGTCCGCTCCGTTCCGCCTGCAATTCCCCCCACATACACTGGCTGCTGGGCACTATCGGTCTGCATAACAGTTATCTTTCCACTGCTGATACATTTCTCAATAACCCCTTTATTCAGACCGGCAATGCCGCCTACCCAGCTTTTCATTGCTGGCATGGCAAGATTGATGGTCAGCTTGGAAGAGCATCCGCTGATAGTGCCAGAGTTCTCGCCTGCAAAACCTCCGAATTTTGGAAATTCCTGAAGTCCCTGGCCGCCCATATGTCCAGTCACAGTTCCGAAAACTGTACATTCCTGGATTTTTCCTATATTATACTGGGCAAAAACACCCTGTGCATTCTGGCTGTCGTCATCAAATTCTGCTACAATACGCAGATTCTTAATGGTTCCTGCATTTTGAACTGTGAGAGGCTTTTTCAACCCACTAATAGTATGTCCGTTTCCGTCTAAAACACCGCCGAAATAATTTACAGAAAGATTTATTTTTCCATTAGTCTGAATATCCGCGATAAGACGATAATATGCCCCGGCATGATCTGAGATCATGTTCAGATCCTCCAGGGAATCGATCTCGTAAGGATCCTCCGCTGTTCCGTTTCCTCCGGCTGGCGCCACAGATGGATTTCTGGTTCCGATCACGCGGTAAACAATGTTGGAATCGCCATTAGAAGGGACCGTAAATTTGCCATCTTTCAGCTTTATTACGATTGCCGCAGTAGGCGCCAGAGAATAATTGGTTCCGCTGTCCCCTGCAAAAACAGGGTAAGTTGCAGCTTTCTGTGCAGCCAGTCTGTCTCCATAGAAGCTGTAAACCCCAGAACTTTCCCCAGCTGCCACTGCTGTATAAAAATCAGTGAGAAGGGTTTTAAACGATATACCTGTAACTTTTTCCAGATATTCCTGGCTGTTCAAGCCGGAAGCATTTACCTGGTAAAATTTGGGAAGCACTGTCATTGGATCATAGCCGCCTGCCATTCTGTCGATCACGTAACGAACGAACAGATAAGGCAGACCGTAGTCTCTTGCGGTGTCATCCCGGTAAGTCTGATAGATCAGGGAGGAACCGCCGCGGATTGCTGTGCTCTCGGCAATTCCACTTAACCATCCACTACTGTCTATACCACCCCAGAGGTAATCCATTACGGTAACCGCCAGACCTTCATTCAGCCACATATATTTTCCGGAATTGGAAAAATTAGTCTTCAGCGCAAGAACTGCATGCTGGCCTTCGTGAACCAAAAGTCCATTTCTGCGGGACATTTCGCCGGTCACATAGGACGCTGCAGCCGGAATATTGATATGGATAGCTGTCACGTCAGACTCATACATGTACATTCCGCTGGCGCTGCTCAGGCTTTCCAGAAGAATGGAAAGCTTGCCGGAACTATCCAGACAGGGGATTTCGCCGCCTGCCAGCTGGTTCAGAATGCGGTAGGGCTGTCCATCGTAAACACTTGCCATATCCGCTGCAATGAGCGCTGTTTTTCCCGCACTGTCATAGGAGGACTTCATATTCTTTTCCATCCAGATGTAGCAATGCTCACCTACACCGATGCACACATAGGTCTTCTGGGAATAGGTGGAACCCATGTATTTTTCCTGACCGATAGTGTAGGTGGCAGCTGACTGCAAGGCGATTGCGGAGTTGCCGCTGCCTGACTGTACTAAATATGCGGATCTGCCAGAGTTTGCAGATGCCAGGCTCTGGGCAGACGCGCTGGCGTCGGTATTTACACCGCTCAGCGAACTTGAGCCCACTCCGCTCAAGCCATCCGCGCTTGCCCCCGCCACATACGGCGCAACTCCATCAGCCCCATCATCAAATACCAGCGTTCCGGTATTGTGTGCCGCTTCAGAATCCGTATTTACAATAACTGCATATTCTCCGGTAAGTGTCTCCCCTGCTTTCCCTTCCGTTACTGCTGCAAAAACATTTAGATTGCAGAATAACCCCAGAAGCAGAAGACAAATCCCCACCGAGAGGCCAATGGATTTCTTCTTTCTCATACGTTCCTCCTGTAAAAAATTTCTTTTCTACAGTTTACCATTTTTCCCACCCAAACACTATGTTTTTTTGTGCACTTTTTCGGCTAATTTCAACATAAAAAAGCAGCGTACCATTCCAAAATGATACGCCACTTATTTTCATATCCGCCACGCCTCCATTTTTTCACTCTTCATAATGCCCCCTACAGGCAATAATCCACAGAAAACCATTTTCATCTATGTTGTAAACCAGTCTATTCATGTCATCAATCCGTCTGCTCCATGCCTTTCTATGACGCAAAGGCTCTGGTTTCCCAATTCCCTCAGACAGTCCTTCTCTCTCAATGGAGTTAATTAATTCATTTATGCGCTTCAAAGTCTTTTTATCTTGTGTTTGCCAGTAAAGATAATCATCCCATGCTCTGTCAGCCCATAATTTTTTCATTCATCCACCTCGATCAATTCATGTTCCTGTCCTTTTCCTGCTGATAATTGTGCAATGCCTCTATCAACCATGGCAAGATACTCTGCATTTCGTGCAGCTTTTTCAAGCTGGTTGTATTTTTCCAGGCTCATAAGTACAACATTCTTCTCCCCTTTACGGGTGACAATAACTGTTTCATGGTTATCTGTCGCCTGATCACAATAGTCTTTAAAATTATTTCTAATTGTAGAATAATTTACTGCCAACATAATTTCACCAGCCTTTCATAGTTGAACAACATTTTGTACATTATCTTGTACAAGTATTTTATTCTATTATTATATGACTGTCAATCGAAAATAATACCTCATTTTCCAATAATTACGCTTTAAGCAAAAAAGTGGTCTTAAGAGCTGTTCTCTTAAAACCACTTTTTCTACAGTCCGAAATCCATCCCAAAAGGTGCCTTTCAAATCATTCCCAAATTAACTTAGATCCTTTGATGTTGCAAGTGCAATAAAACGTTCGCCCTTTTGATTGCATGCGCAGTAAAAATGATAGACAATTCCAGCTTCTTTAATCACAAAGGGCTTATGAGCAAACATATCATCCCATTCCTCTGAGGGTTTGACCAAAGGTGTTTTATTCCATTTTCTCCAATTAATCAAATCTTTAGAAACTGCAAAGGTATCGTATGCGGTAAATTCTGTATACTCACTGTTCAAGACTGACGCAATAAAGTAATTCATAACCCATAAATTTCCCATCCGGTATATCTGCGGATCTCCCGAAATAAAATTACCTGGAAGATCCGAATTATCAATCACAGGGGTTTCCCCCAGCCTTTCCCAATGCCGCATGTCCTTTGAAACTGCCATGCCAATTTTTTCCGTCATGGTTTCTTCGCCCTTACAATTATAAAACATGCATAGTAAGCAGGCGCGACAATCCCTTTTGTCCGGTACGCAGAATTGATCATCGCCATATCATTGTCCGTATTAAGCACGCTACTCGGGACTAGCCAGTCTCCATAATGGAATCCTGTATTCCATAGATACTTCTGGCGTTTTTTTCTGTCTTCATCAAATGTTTCGTACTCTTCTGGGAACTCATTTTCAGCGCAATACTGTACATACTTCATCCAGTGTTTCATTGCCTTGTAATTTTCTTCCAGAATGCTCTTATTCGCAAACGCCTGGTACAGCGTCCATGGGGCAGATACAATCACATCTCCTGTCCATCCTGCTTTTTCCCGCTGTGGGCAGTCTGTCGTGATAGAAACCGTATTGGAAATCTGGCTCCATCGGATATTCTGCTGAAGACGGTTAAGCTTTTCATTAGATGTGATAAAAATACCTGTATTTTCCATGTCTGTTGCGACAACATGAACTTTAAAATCCTCTACCTCTGGAATCCCAGGCCATCCACTCAGGCGCACGTACCTGAAACCGTGGTATGTAAAAGAAGAACAATAACTCTGCCTTCCGTTTTTCGCGATATATACATCTGTTTGATCCTTGTTTGCCCCCATGATGTTCCGGCAGAAACGACCATTCTCGTCAAGAACTTCTGTGTACTCAAGCCGTATGACCTCGCCTTCCGTCGCTTCCACCTGAAAAGAAAGATAGCCTGCAAGATTCTGCCCGACATCAATTATGACATCCCCGTCCGAGGATATTTTTATCCGCGACGGTTCAAACACACTGACTTCCCGCACTGGTTCACCTATTTGAGCAAAGAGATTGGAATATCCGTAATCCTTCCGTCTCACCCGTTTCCACGAGCTGTCATCAAATCCCGATAGTTCCCACCCCTTCAATCCCTTTCGTGCATCGTATTTTTCCCCTACAAAAAGATCTGACACCAGAAGTGGCCCCGTGGAAGACATTGCTCGATCCGAAAGAATGTATTCTTCCGTACCATCCTCATATTCAATCTTTCCCTCTAACAGAAAAGCGGTTCTATCACCATATTGGCAGGCATCCCCAATTCTGGCGCATACTTCCGGTTATCCGGCGCTATGCCATTTATTTTCAGTTCATAGACTCCATGTGATGTAGCACAAATAAGGATCCGATACGCTTTCTTTCTCAAAATGAACGGTATCCTAAGATACTGCACCGGCTGGAATCCTGCGTAATCATCAATCCCCCGCGTCTCCGACCGGATTCCCATTGCGCTTTTCACGCAACCATCTTCGTCCTTTGCGAAAGTTGCATGCTGTTCAGGCTCCACCCACGAAGCTTTCCATGGCAATGAATACCTTGACGTAACAAACGCTGCACTGCCGGCGGCACAATCGCCCTGATTATCCCATACCTCTATCTTCCACTCGTATTTCGTCAATGGAGATAGTTTCTGACCAGAATACCCAATACCAACTGAACAGGCAGATGATATGATACCGCTTTGCCAGAAGACCTTTCCTCCCTGATAAACTGTAATCTGATACTTTTTCTGCATGATGTTTTTCCTGTCAGATTTAAGCTTCCATGAAAATTCAGGCTTCTGGCTTCTGATTCCCACCGGATTTTTCAGTTGCTCGCATCTTAAATCCACAACTTGTAACATACTCACCCTCCTTTTCTTTCAAGAGTTACTGTTCATTCCATTCACAGCAACACGCTTCACGATGCACAGAAATCATGCTCTGCATGATTTCGCGCCGCTATTCTCGGATTTTCTGTGAGCTTTGCTCACAAAAAACACCTCTCGGAATATTACCTGTGAACAGTAACTTTTAAGATCTTAAATTTCATGTTTGAAAAATTCCAACTTCCCAAAACAGAATTTCCACTCCAGCTTCTCGAAAACTTTCTGAACGAATCAAAAACTTCTGAATCAGGCCTTGAAATGCGAGCACTAAATTCCTATATTGCTAATGCATCCTATCATTTAGAGGGCGTGAGCTGGACTACTCCCAACAGGCCACTGTCCGAATATGCACGCAATAATTTAAGTTTTATACAGAGTTTTACGTATTATGAATTAAAGAGATATTTTACGAAACGATCAGACATGGAATCCTATCTGCTAAAATACACCTATGCAGGTACAGGAGAACTGAAATACAAAGGACAAACCTATATTTCAAACGCAGGGGACGGTTTTCTAATTGATTGCCGGGAACCTCACGAATACCGCTCTGTAGCCGGACCGTGGAAGCCTGTTGAAATACATTTTTCGGGGAAGCCTGCCGCATACATCTATTCACAGTATATTTCTGCCAGAAAATATGATTTTCATATTGCACCCGAAACCTTTCATGCAGAATTAGAAAAACTTCTCAGCCTTCATGAATCTGTACTACCATACAGAGAGATCCAGATATCTCATCAACTGGATCATATATTAATGATGATTCTCCTTCATTCCGATAATTATATGGAGCAGATAAAGAATCTTCCCGAAACTTGCGCTATCTGCTTTCATATATAGACCGACACTATATGCAGCCTCTGACCTTAGATTTTATGGCAGAGTTTTCAAATATAAGCAAGTATCATCTTTGCAGGCTTTTTCAAAAATATGTCGGGTTTTCACCGAATGAATACATCATCCAGCTCCGACTGACCAATGCTAAAATGCTTCTGAGAGAAACCGATCTTCCCGCGAACAAAATTGGAGCGATAGTTGGTATTCCAGATGAAAATTACTTCTATAGGCTATTCAAAAAAAGAGAGGGAATATCCGTACGGGATTTTCGCAGTGGAATATGCACACGTTTGTAACCATGATATTCCTCTGGGTATGGATTATTTCTTAAACGATAACGAACTTAATGACAGCTTTAGACTAGAAGGAAAGTAAACACAAATGCGTTCGATAAGGAGAATTCTTCCAATACAACAGCAATTTCGAAATTTTTAACACCAAAAGGCTCCTACCTAATGTGATATTTTCACATCAGGCGGAGCCCTTGTCACTTTATCATCTGTTCATATCTGACTCTTATTTAATTACGCCTCTTCAGCCACATTCTTCTTTCTCTTCTTAAAGAATCTTACCAGCACGATTGCCATCACAGCCACCAGTACAATACCACTTGTAATGTCGATCTCCAGGAACAAATTTGTCATGTTGGACATTTTGCCTGCGTCTGGATCCGGGACGGTGTAGTTGCCGCTGTTTACGGTAGTGTACAGAATATTCTTGCAAGCATTGCGTCATTGCCGTTTCTTACCGCATCATCTGTGTTCTGATAGCCAATAGAGAGAAAATCTCGGGAATTTCCTCTTTTTTCGCAAGTTCAAAAACGTAGTTCATAATTTTCTCCTAAAACAGCACTACCCTCTAACAAAACGCTAGAGGGTAAGCCGTTTTATTTATATTTTGTTGTTCTTACTAATTTATTCTTCCTCAAACTCCAGATCCTTACGGCTCATCTCCTCGATCAGCTCTTTCTTCACCTGATAAAGCTTCGGGGAAAGATCCACGTAAACCTTCTGCGGATTGGAGAATCGTCTGGACTCATCCCAGAGAGTGCCCTGCTCCTGCTGGCAGATTGCACGAAGCTCCATAACAGATGGAGAGGTATAAACACGTTTTCCCTCTGTAATAACCGGAACCAGAAGCTCTCGAACTTCATAGGTACCACCCAGGATCTTGGTCTTCTTCCAGGTGTCAACCGGGTCAAATACTACCATCGTCTCATCCGGGTTCAGTTTCTCATCTGCAAGACAGATCAGATCCGCTTTAATCTTGCCTGTGGACTTGCTGTAAATACGATATACGGTCTTGTTTCCAGGGTTCGTTACCTTGGCTGTGTTCTCGGAAAGCTTGATCTTCGGAATGAACTCACCTGTCTGCTGATCCTTTACTGCTGCCAGCTTATACACGCCGCCAAATGCCGGGTTATCGTTGGATGTGATCAGACGTGTTCCAACGCCCCAGGAATTGATCTTGGCATCCTGTGCTTTCAGGCTCTCGATCAGATACTCATCAAGGTCACTGGACGCGGAAATGGTCGCATCGTCAAAACCAGCTGCAGATAACATCTTGTACGCCTCTTTGGAAAGGTAAGCAAGGTCACCGCTGTCGATACGGATACCATATTTTTTCAGTTCAATGCCTTCCTCACGCATTTCCTCAAATACACGGATTGCGTTCGGAACGCCGGATTTCAGCACGTCGTAGGTGTCTACCAGAAGAATGCAGGCGTCTGGATACATTCTTGCGTAGGTCTTAAATGCGGTGTACTCATCCGGGAAGCTCATGATCCAGGAATGTGCGTGGGTTCCAAGTACTGGCACATCAAACATCTGTCCAGTAAGCACGCAGGAAGTTCCAATACATCCGCCGATCACAGCAGCACGGGCACCGAAAATTCCAGCATCCGGTCCCTGGGCACGGCGAAGGCCAAATTCCATGATTCCGTCACCCTTAGCTGCATAGCAGACACGGGCAGCCTTGGTTGCGATCAGGCTCTGATGGTTCATAATATTCAAAATCGCAGTCTCCACAAGCTGAGCCTCCATGATCGGTGCTACTACTTTCACCATTGGCTCTCTTGGGAAAATAACTGTTCCTTCCGGGATGGCATAAATATCACCGGTAAAGTGGAAGGAACGAAGATATTCCAGGAAATCTTCTTCAAAAATGGAAAGTCCGCGCAGATATTCAATGTCTGCGTCTGTAAATCTCAGATTCTCAATATATTCAATGACCTGCTCCAGTCCGGCACAGATTGCAAAACCGCCCCCGCATGGGTTATCACGGTAAAACATGTCGAATACGACAGTCTGGTCAGTTGGGTTCTTAAAATACCCCTGCATCATGGTAAGTTCATAGAGATCCGTGAGCAGAGTCAGGTTATTTGCTCTCATGTTTATTCTCCTTATTAATGAGGCCTGCCAGGCAGGCGGATTTATATTTATGGTGGGATTATATCATATTTTCTTTACAATGCACAGGGAAAAGCGAACCTAAATCTTAATTTTTTCCCGTAAAATCAAGGCTTTGCGCGAATTGAATAAATTTTTTTAAAAAATTTGAAAAAAGGGGGTTGACTTTTCTATAGGTGTTGATATATAATACAACATGTCGCAAGCGAGAAAACAACTTGCTAAGACATATAGGGCTATCGCCAAATGGTAAGGCAACGGACTCTGACTCCGTCATTTCAAGGTTCGAATCCTTGTAGCCCTGCTAAGTGGAGCACCTCAGATGAGGTGCTTTTTTCGTATTATGAAATTTCCGGAAGCCGCGTATTTACTGGCTTTGCGGGACTTTAAAATTTTTCTAAAATTCTTTTTTCGCGGCTCTGACAGGTGATTTTCTCCATATTTTTCTTACTGATTTTTACTGCATTTTCGGCGGTTTTAAAACGTGATAGGTCAATCTTAGGTCAATTATAGGTCAATTTAAAATATCACATTTCTTCAATAATGCCTTATAACTTTCCTCTCGAAAATATTCTAAGGGAGTCGGATATATGTATGCCCATATCACTTGATAGCATAAGTCCAAACATGTGTTATATTCCATAATTGCAGACATTAAAAAATGACATTTCGTATAATTCCTACTCGTTTCATCATCTCCACATAAATCTCCATAGTCTGCATATCCCGCTGAACGAAATGACCGCTTTGCATCGACAAAAGCATTATACACATCTATAATCTTCCACGCTGATGTTATAATAAATAACTGATTCTTTCCATATCTAGCAATTTAAGCTTCCTGTGGCAAGTAAGCAAGCCATTTATGAAATTTATTATCATTTGATAGTTTTTTATAATCCATATACTTATCCCCCTTACAATCCTCGAATAATGTTCAAATAATCCTGCCTCTGGTCTACAACAGCATATATAATAACTTCCTTTCGGGCTTCATTTACTTTATAAAATACAAGGTCTTTTTCAAGAATCAACACCTTATAACCCTGACGCTTTAATACCAAGTATCTTGGATCAATTCCAAGATCTGGATTTTCTCCCAGCTGTCGTATACGCTCTTCTATCTCGTCTAACTTTTTCAATGCCACATCATTGCCGAAATTCTGCGCAATATATAGTACAATCTTTCGCAAACCAGCATCCGCGGTATCAGTACGAACAATATTGTATTTCAAACTCAGCCCTCCTGCAGCATAGCGCGTAAATCATCAAAAGTTTCACTGATCGGCGCAACACGACCATTCTTTACATCATCTTCTGCTTCAACAAGGACTTCAAGCAATTCTATTCTTGATTTCATGTTCTTATACTCTTCATAGGACAAGGACACAGTATCGCCTCTTCCATTTACAGTTATAATAACTGCTTCTTTTCCCTCTCGGCACTGTTTTGATATTTCATTATAATGATTTCGTAAATCCGCTGATGGTCTGATAGCTTCCTGCATAGCAAACATAGTACGCACCTCCTCTTTTATATAAAAATTATATCAATCATTGTCTATATTTTCAACTTCCTAATCAATTTCATTCTGCAAATTTTAGGATTCTTCACTTGTTCTATCGCTAAAGAGCCCTACATAGCGATATTACTTACACTATATACCTTGTATTATTTGAATCTATCTCCTTGTACATTCCATGAAAAGCTGAAAGGCACACTTGAATCCTTGCGTAAACCCAATTTCTTCTCCCAACTCAGCAATTGCAAACGCCAGATCAACGCCCTCACGTCCAGTTTTAGCTTCAACCTGGATAGAAGCCTTGTTCTCTTCCAGAATTTTCTGAACCTGCTCTGGTTCCAATTCTCCCTTCTATGAGCATATTTTAATTTTCATATCTGTTACAGATTTGAAGATATAAAAAAAGAGACCAGAATTCAATTTGGGTAATCAAAGTTTTTGAGGGGCTGTCTTTTTGAGGGTTTAGATTGAGGGGCAAACTTGAGGGGCAAGTTTGAGGGTATGGTGTGAGGGGCGAGTTTGAGGGGCTGGCTCTTGTCTGCCTATGTAGAAATAAAAAATAGGATTAATCAGTTCTTATCGCTGATCAATCCTATTTCAGACTGTAGACAAACTTGGTGTTGGGTGTTATGCCCAGCACCATTTTTCTTTTAAAACTTCTTTTCTTTTTATTTTTTTCAAAATCAACAAAAATCTGGCTGTGTTCCAGCCTCGTTTTTCCAGAATCTTTGCCAGTTTTTTCAGATTCATGCATGCAAAGGTAAGCCCGGCTTTCATCTCCATCCGTGCCTTTCCTACATATTGCGTATATCGAAATCCATGCTGTTCTTTCGCTGTACCGAAGATCCGCTCTATGGTTTCTTTTCTTAACTGGTAGATCTGTCTGTTTCCGATCGTGTGCCGAATGTCTTCTGCCACTTCCATATATTCTTCCCATACATGACGTGTGATCAGTTTTACATGATCCTTACTTTTTGTGCATTTTGAAAGATATTGGCTGTTACTGACAACCGGTTTTGTCCAAAACCATCCGGTATTTTTTGCCCGGAATCAGACGGAATTTCTGTCCGCCAGAGACTTTTATTTAAATTTCTGGCGGACATTTTTCTATAATTCTTTAAGATGTACTAATGCACAGGCAACTGTGGCAGCATCTACCTTCTT